>CBFGXV010000101.1:0-7568 GCA_965652755.1 uncultured Chryseosolibacter sp.
ACAATGCGAGGAAACGTGTAGCCATTATCGGGAGCCAGCGCATCCCATTCGTGCGTTCCTTCCGGGAATACTCGAGAGTTACCAACCAGGAAATGTTAACCGCTTCAATTGACGCCCTTGTCAACAGGTATCGCTTATCCGGAAAACTGCTGGGTGATGTAGCGCTTGGCGCAGTGATGACCAGTTCACTGGAATGGAACATTGCCCGCGAGGTGGTGCTTGGCACCGGACTTGATCCGCGCACACCGGCATTCAACGTTCAGCGGGCATGCGGTACAAGTCTGGAAACGTGCAACCTCATTGCTCTGAAAATAGCGGCCGGGCAGATGGAAAGTGGGATAGCCGGCGGATGCGATTCAAACAGTGACCTGCCGATCATGCTTCAGCGTGAACTTGCATGGAAGCTCATTGACATAAACCAGGCAAAGACGTTTCCCGCAAGACTTGCACGAATGCTGCGTATCCGGCCCGGAGACCTGAAGCCTGCCTATCCGGGAATTGTGGAGCCGCGCACACACCTCTCCATGGGGCAACATACGGAAGCCATGGTGAAGGAATGGAGGATCAGTCGTGTAGATCAGGATCAGTTGGCGTTCGAAAGCCATTCGAAAGCATCGCAGGCCTACGATGACGGATTTTATAATGATCTTCTCGTGCCGTTCAAAGGTGTGACCCGCGACACGATCGTGCGCAAAGATACAACCCCGGAAAAACTTGCGGCATTAAAGCCCGTGTTCGACAAAAGCGGGTCGGGAACGTTGACCGCCGGAAACAGTACGGCCCTCACCGATGGAGCCGGAGCAGTACTGCTGGCTTCGGAAGATTTTGCGGCCGCAAATTCTCTGCCTGTGCAATCTTACTTCGCCGATGCTGAATCCGCGGCTGTGGATTTTGTTCACGGGGCGGGATTGCTCATGGCTCCTACCCTGGCCGTTGCAAGATTACTGAAGCGCAATAAGCTTGCACTCCAGGATTTTGATTACTACGAAATACATGAAGCTTTCGCTGGTCAGGTTCTTTGCACGCTCAAGGCATGGGAAGACGGGAAATACTGCAAGGACGTTTTGCAGCTTGACAAGCCACTGGGTCCCATCGACCGCAGCAAGATGAACGTCAAGGGAGGAAGTGTTGCTATTGGTCATCCGTTTGGGGGCACAGGCGCACGCATTGTTGGCACGCTGTCAAAACTTCTGGCGGCGAAAGGATCCGGTCGCGGGCTGATCTCGGTTTGTACGGGAGGTGGCATGGGCGTTGCGGCAATCCTCGTAAGATAGTATTAACAATACTAAGGTGTTTCCCATTACACATCATCCGGGCTTGAATTCAGCTCGCGGTTTCTGCTGTCATTGAATTGTCTGTCGAGGCTTAGTGCGGCGGTGATCAATCCCAGGTGTGTGAAAGCTTGTGGGAAGTTTCCGAGGTGCTCTCCCTGGATTCCCAATTGTTCAGCGTAGAGTCCCAGGTGGTTGGCATATCCGAGCATCTTTTCGAAATACAGGCGTGCTTTGTTAAGCTGGCCCGCCTGCGAGAGACACTCGACATACCAGAATGTGCACATTGAAAAAGTCCCTTCGCCTCCCTTCAATCCCTCGAGTTCTTCGTCAGGTCTGTACCGGTAGACAAGAAAGTCGGACACAAGACGTTCTTCGATCTGTTTCAGCGTTGACAGCCACCGCGGGTCCTGGGGGCCGATGAAGCGGATGATCGGCATTAAGAGCGTTGCCGCATCTACGGTCTTCGCACCTTTGAATTGGACGAAACTCTTGATCTCCTCGTTCCAGAACTCTTCGTGAATTGAGCGAAAGATAGCATCCCTTTCCTGGCGCCACCGCGGCGAAAGCGGGTATGAATGTGCGTCGGCGATTTTCATTCCGCGGTCGATGGCGACCCAGCACATCATCCTCGAATACAGAAATTCCCGCTGTCCGCCCCGCACTTCCCATATCCCCTGATCTTTCTGCGTCCAGTGATCGCAGACCCATTCGACCTGTCTTGAAATATTCAGCCAGAAATCGTACGATATCGGCTCGCCGTGTTTGTCGTACAGGTACACGGCATCCAGAAGTTCTCCATAGATATCCAGCTGCACCTGTTCATAGGCCGCGTTCCCGATCCTGACCGGAGAAGATCCTTCATAACCTTCAAGGTGGGTGAGTTCTTTTTCAAACAGGTCTTTGCGACCATCTATCCCATACATGAGACTGAGTCGTCCTGCATTCCCTATGTCGTTACATTGTTGCTCCACCCATTTAATGAACTCGCGCGCTTCTTTCCGGTAGCCGAGCTTCAGCAGTGCGTAGATCGTAAAGGACGAATCCCGGATCCATGTGTAACGGTAGTCCCAGTTGCGTTCCCCCCCGATCTCTTCAGGCAGGGCAAAGGTTGGAGCGGCGATGATCGATCCGTGTGTCTGGGAGATAAGCATCTTCAATACCAGTGCAGAACGGTGGACCATCTCCATCCACCTGCCCTTGTATCCGGATTTGGATACCCAGCGCTTCCAGTAATCTATGGTATCATAAAGACTTTTTTCCGCGAAGTCTTTTAGCGCTTCAGCGGCGACATCCCCGTCATCTGTAACGTATTTAAGCATAAAGATGGCCGTCTCAGATGTCTTTAGCGTGAAATCAGCAGTCAGGTCGTTATCCTTTGCGGATAACGGTACCGTTGAAGTCATGCGCAGCGATTGTCCGGGGGTCTCGTTGTTGACAAAAAGAAACTCCCGTTCACCCAGTCGATTCAAAGAATGCGATGCCCGTGCGTAATCAAAACGCGGAGAGCACTGCATTTGAAATTTTATCTCTCCGTGCACGCAGGTTACCATGCGGATGAGTTCTTTTCCTGCGTAAAGGCTTTCGACCGGCATAAAGTCCATCACTTCGCCCACGCCGTCCTTTTCAAGGAACCGCGTGACAAGCACGTTTGTGTCCGGCAGATATAACTGTTTGTGCTTTGATTTGTCTTTGTGCGGTGCGATCTTGAAATAGCCACCCTTTGCCGAGTCGAGGATCGCAGCGAAAACGGTAGGTGAGTCAAAAGCCGGAAGGCACAAGAAATCGATCGAGCCATCAAGGCCGACGAGGGCCACTGTGTTGAGATCACCTATTACTCCATAATTCTCAATTGGCTGATATCTGCTCATCTCGTGTCATGCAAATGTTAAAGATTGAAAAGAATTTTCAGGTCTACGGGTATCGAATCAGATCCTGTTGTAGAGGCGCGCCCATTTCAGCAATTGATTCTTGAAAGACGGCAGAAGTTGTCCCGCTTTCAATCGCCAGAGCCAGTTCAGCTTTGTAGACGCTGGAGTATTCATACGTGCTGTCTCATCCAGTCCGAGAACATCCTGCAGGGGAAGTATGACAGTCTTTGCCACTGAAGCATATGCCATCCTGCTCAGCACAAGGTGAATCGTATTTTGACTGATCCCCGGCTCGTCGACATATTGCTTGAGATTCGCGCGCACGTCCTGTTTCGTGTCCTTCAACCACCACCCTACTGTCGTGTTGTTATCGTGCGTGCCGGTGTAGACAACGAAATTCGTTGTGTAGTTGTGCGGGATATAGTCCGATGTTGTCATGTTGTCGCCAAAAGCAAAATGAAGGACCTTCATACCGGGGAAATTGAACTCGTCGCGGAGGGCAAACACAGTTGCATCGACGTCGCCGAGATCCTCGGCGACGAAAGCCAGTTTGCCGAGTTTTTCCTGAAGGACTTTAAAGATCTCGGCGCCAGGCCCGCGATTCCATTTCCCGTTAACAGCGGTGCTTTCATCAGCGGGAACCTCCCAAAAGGACACGAATGCCCTGAAGTGATCCAGTCGTACAAGGTCGAACAGTTCGAAGTTCTTGCGTACCCGATTCACCCACCAGAGGTATTCTTTTTTCTTCAGCACATCCCAGCGGAAGACCGGCATCCCCCAAAGCTGACCCTTCGAATTGAAATAGTCGGGAGGAACGCCCGCAACCCCTCGCATGTTGCGCGCGTTGTCGAGTTTAAAGATCTCCGGATTGGCCCATACATCCGCTGAATCGTAGCTGACATAGAATGGCAGGTCGCCAAACATGGAGATGTTCAGGTTGTTGCAATATGTTTTCAGTTCTTTCCATTGCTTGTCGAAAATGTATTGCAGCCATTTTACCTTGTTGATCCTTTCCTGGTGGAAGCGGTTGATATCGCCGAGGGCCTTCTGCTGGCGTTGCTTATATGCCGTAGGCCACTCGTACCACGGTTTGTTATCATGCTGATCCTTGAGTACGGAATACAGTGCAAAATCGTCGAGCCACCACGCTTCACGTCTGCAAAATTCTCTGAATGGCGGGTGCGTCTGCGGATTGGTAAGGAATGTCCGGAATCCTTTCTCGAAGAGTACTTCGCGAACAAGCGTAGCTTCCTTGTAATTTACTTTGCCGTGATTGATTACATAAAACTTCTTGAGGTCGTGTGCCGAAACCAGATCATCGGCAGCCATCTTCTCAGGACTGATTAGCATCGTATTGCCTGCCATTGCCGAAACTGCGCTGTAGGGAGAATATGCCTGCTCCTCTCCTGTTGGGTTGATAGGAAGGATTTGCCAATAGCGCTGGCCGCTCTGGTTCAGAAACTCTGCAAATTTTTCAGCTTCGGGACCGAGGTCGCCGATCCCAAATGCTGATGGCAATGACGAAATGTGCAGAAGTATACCTGCACCTCTGGACATTTGAGCTGGTTGTTGTGCGGTTTTAACTTTTGAAGAACGTTTTACTTTTGGTTCTTTCGTCATTTCCTGGGGTTTTGTAAAACAATGATTGAACGCCCTTCAACTTTAAGCTTGTCGCCTGGTTTGAATGCTTGCGTTTCAGATACCTTTCCTGCCGCAGTATCGAGTATTTTTTTCCATTGACTACCATATTTTTCCGGTGGGAGCAAATAGTCAAGCGGTTCGTGATGGGCATTAAAGATGACATAGAACGAGTCGTCCACCACCGGTTCCCCCTTGGGGTTAACAGTGTGAATTCCTTTCCCGTTGAAATATACGCCAAGGGATTTTGCAAAGGAATTATTCCAATGTTCATCTGTCATTTCGCTCGCGTCAGGAAGAAACCACGCGATATCTTCCACACCCACTCCCTTTATCGGTTGCCCCTGAAACCACTTCCGTCTGCAGAAGGCTGGATGATTCTTTCGCATTTCGATCAGGTCGCTTGTAAATTGGATCAGTTCCTGATCAGCCTGTTTCCAGTCAACCCATGATATCTCGTTGTCCTGGCAATAGGCGTTGTTATTTCCCTTTTGTGTTCTCCCCATTTCATCGCCGGCGACCAGCATTGGCACGCCCTGAGAAAGGAACAACGTTGAGAGAAAATTCCTTTTCTGCCGTTGCCGGAGCTGGAGGACTTCCTTTTTATCGGTTGGTCCTTCAACGCCACAGTTCCACGACCTGTTGTGGCTTTCTCCGTCCTTGTTATTTTCGCCATTAGCCTCGTTGTGTTTCTCGTTGTATGATACGAGGTCATTCAGCGTGAAGCCATCATGAGCTGTTATGAAGTTGATGCTTGCTGTAGGTCGCCGGTTATCGTCCTGATAGAGGTCAGGGCTTCCAGTAAAACGAGCAGCGAATTCGCCGAGCATACTGTCAGCGCCTCTCCAATAGTCGCGGATACAATCGCGGTACTTTCCATTCCACTCTGTCCAGCCGGGCGGAAAATTGCCGACCTGATAACCTCCTTCACCTACGTCCCACGGTTCTGCGATGAGTTTCACCTGGGAAATAACCGGGTCCTGGTGGATAACATCAAAGAAAGAGCTCAGCTTGTTCACCTCGTGCAGTTCGCGTGCAAGTGTTGACGCCAGATCAAAGCGAAAACCGTCAACGTGCATTTGCTGGATCCAGTACCTCAGACTATCCATCATGAGGCGCAGAACGTTAGGCAAATTCGCTCTGAGTGTATTGCCGGTACCCGTATAGTCGTTATAAAATCGTTTTTCATCCATCAGCCGATAGTAGGATACGTTGTCTATACCCTTGAACGACAAGGTCGGACCAAGGTGATTTCCCTCGGCCGTGTGGTTGTAGACCACATCCAGGATCACTTCAATTCCCGCTTTGTGAAGTTCTCGTACCATCGTTTTGAATTCCGTTACCTGTTCGCCGCGCACGCCGCTGGAGGAATACCGGGCGTCGGGCGCAAAGAACCCAATGCTATTATATCCCCAGTAGTTTGTCAGGCCCTTTTCTACGAGATGACGGTCTGCGACAAAATGATGAACGGGGAGCAGTTCAACGGCAGTGACACCGATCTTCTTCAGATACGCTATGGTCACGGGGTGGCCCATTGCCGCATACGTCCCTTGTATTTCTTTTGGGATCTCGGGATGCATTTTGGTGAATCCCTTGACATGTGTCTCGTAAATAACCGACTGATGGTACGGCACCTTTGGCGCGCGATCCCCGCCCCAGTCAAAAGAGTCATCGACCACAACGCACTTTGGAATAAAGGGGGCGCTGTCGCTATCGCTGATCTTCAAGTCTTCCTCTTCCTGGCCGAGCTCATAGCCAAAAAGTGAATTGTCCCAGGAAATTGTGCCGGCAACCGCCTTGGCGTAGGGATCAATCACGAGTTTGGCAGGATTGAACCGGTGCCCGTTAAGAGGATCGTATGGGCCGTGGACCCTGTATCCATACAGCTGTCCCGGTTTAATATCGGGCAGATATACGTGATACATGTGATGAGTCCTCTCGGTCATTGGCACGATGACAGTTTGGGTCTTACCCATCGCCTCCTCGAAGAGACACAATTCAACACCGGTAGCATTTTCAGCAAATAGAGCGAAGTTAACGCCCTGTCCGTCCCAGGTAGCACCCAATGGATACGGGATGCCTGGATATTTCTTAATATTCAAGGTAATATTGGTTTATGGAATTATACTGGAAAAAAAACGTACCCGGTTTAACCATGTATGTCTGGCACATTTGCCTGGGGCACCGCCTCAAGGTTCATAACCCAGACAGGGGTGTTCGCCCTGGTGCTTTGTCTTTCAACTTCTGCCGAAGACTGATCGTGGTCATCCCGAGACGGTCTGTTCTTTGCTTCCTGGATACGGAAGGTCAGATGTGTCACCACATTCATGAAGCTTATGAATGCTTCATAAGATGAGGGAAAAGGACTGAAGTATGCGTGAACACTTCCATCGTTGTCCGATTTCACTGACATATAATAGAAATGATCGCTCGTCTGAAGGTACCGCCAGTATTTCAAAAGTTTTTCGTCTCCCAGGTTCTTCACTTCGCTTTCAAGTTTCATGATGGAGTTAAAAGCGTCTTTCTGCATTTCATTTCCCAGCCATGCTGAAGTGTCCCTTTCAACGTCGGCCCACGAGACATACTTTTTTACCGACAACTGGCTTTCGGCGCAGAGGTCAAGCGCTTCCGACGGATGGATCATCCTGAATCTGTCGCTACCACCCAACGCGATGAGAAGGTCTTCAAGAAAATTAAGGATGCCTGTGCTGGCTTTCTGATGTTCGCCAAAGGTTTCGTAGTCCATGGCGAGGTTGATAAGTTTTTCGTCCGATGGCATTGCGTTCAG
>CBFGXV010000102.1:0-7535 GCA_965652755.1 uncultured Chryseosolibacter sp.
AGCGTGTCGTGAAAGATGACTTTGAAGCCGGGACGTGAAAGCCGGAAAATGTCATCCGCAGTGAGCTTCGCAGCTTCCTTGTGGATAGCCTCATCCAATGTGGTGTAATCCCACCAGCCCTCGGCCAGCATACTTTGTTTTCTTGCCATCATATCGCAGTTGGTTTATTTATATCGATACTTCCCGGACTGTAGCTAAATGCGATCCGGTTCGTATCCTTTTCTCTCATTAAAATGTTGTCGTTCCTGTTTGTCTGTCACGGCCTGGCGATTGGGTTGCGCAAAGCGATATCTGCAAACAAAGGTTTGCCAGTCAAGCCTCAAAACATAGTGACTGAAATGCACAAAAGCAAGATCATCATCTCCAACGGCCGAACTCAGGTTTAATAGGCTACAGGTGCCATCTGATAATCGATCTCAACCGCGGATTTTGATTTATGTGATTTAAGTGCAGCCTCGAACACCTTGTGACTTATGACGGCCTCCTCAGGTCTCACGCATCCAAATCGTCCCTCGAGCTTGCCTTCGCGCTCGGCAAAATAAGCTGCGAGCATCTGCATGAAGCAATCCGAAAAGCCTGGCTCAAATATAGATCCGGTGATCGTCGGAAATGCTGTCTGAAAACCAAGGTCTACTCGCTGCCACGCCTGCTCCTGTTTCCTCTTGTATGTCCACAATGTCTTCGTGTCCTTGGTATTATATCTTACTCCACCTTCTGTTCCGAGAACTTCAATCGACCATGAATTTGTCTCACCCGGCGCAAGTCGCTTCATGTCGAGCGACATGGGGACATCTGCTCCTTCAATCTGAACAGCGGTCAGCAGCGTGGCGTTATTCCATGTGTCGCATTCGGCCCAACCACCTTTCCCATCGGGACGCTTTGTTATTATCTTTTGCAGATGCGCGTAAACGCGCTTCGGCAGCCAGCCCATCCGTATCGGAATATGAAGTACATGCATGCCCAGATCACCCATGACGCCGATCTCACCACAATACTTCGACTGCCTTTTCCAGTTGATCGGTTTGAAAGGATCCATATCACTGGAGTGATAAAAGCCCGCATTTATTTCAATGATGGTGCCCAGACCACCAGAGAGTATTTCTGATATTACCCGTTGAGGGCCGGGAAGGAAAGGCATCTCGGAACTGCATCTGACAAAACGTTTCAGCTGTTCACCTTCAGTGGTAATGGCCATCGCTGCATCGAGATCGATTCCGAATGGTTTTTCCGCGAGCAGATCTTTCCCCGCTCTTAATACCTCCACATAGTAGTTCTTGTGCAAGTGGTGTGGTATCGCGACATACACGACCTCTATCGAATCTGATGCAAGTAATTTTTTATAGTCAGTGGTGAGTAATTCAACGGATGGGACCCGCTTGTACCAGTTCAACGCATTTTCATCCAAATCACAAACCGCCTTCAATTCTACGTTTACCGGGTAGCCATTCAGGCTGAACCAGCGTCCACAGGCGCTTGCAACTTCTTTACCCATTAATCCTCCACCAATTATTCCAAGGTTGACCGTTTTCATTTGCTTTTGTATAAAACTAACAATGATTTGACTTCAAACTTATTTTGCGGCCCTTAACACATCTGCTAAGTTAACACGTGCGCCGCTTTGTCGTTTACTATTTTCGGCCGCCTGCATGAATGCATATATTTCGAGCGTCTCGTCCATGCTAACGGGAGCCTTTTTTGTACGAAAAAAATCAACAATGGCTTCAACCAGCGGAGCGTATCCTTGAAAACCAGCAATTGATGCAATGCCGTTGGCGCCATACGCCGTTCCCCCAAAGCCTGCCCTTCCGCCCCTGAGTCCCCGTACGATTCCCAACCGGTCGCCGCCCCAGGATCCGACGACCACGTCGCTTTCCGGCGTGTGTGCTCTGCTTACCCATTCACAGCCTGGCCCCATCACGGTGAAAAGCGTTTCTACCGCATGAATTCCGTCCCAGAAAAGATCAACATGCGACGCCTGGAGCGGAGCCGGCCCGTAGGCATCAGCGCCCAGCACCTTTCCAACGGTTATCCCACGCGCAATGTCCTGTACGCTCTTGCCATATCGAAGCGCCGATGACGAAAAAACTGGTACGCCGAATTCTGTAGACTTGCGGAACAATGCCCGCACATTCTCGAATGTGTCGGCAACGGGTTTGTCGATGAATACGGGTTTCCCCGCTTTCAGGACCGGCAGCACCTGTTCGAGATGCGGACGTCCGTCGTTGGTCAGCAACATCACCGCATCCGACTGTCCGACTACGGCATCGATAGAAGAAACGAATTCAACTCCATGCGCCCGGATGATCTCCGTAAACTTGTTGAGTTGCTGCGAAGAGAACTCGACGTCCTCATTTCCCTTCGGATGAAAGATGGAGGTTACGCGGCAACCCTGCATTTTGTCCGTTGCTTTTTCGCCATTCAGGATCTGCGTGAAGTCCGCGCTGTGAACTGACAACCCGATTATTCCTACACGGGTCTCCGTTTGCGTTGTCGGCTTTCCGGCTAAAACGGACGTAAAGGGGAGGTACAGACCACCCGCCACGAGTGTTTTCAGGAAGCGGCGACGCTCTTCTGCCGCATTCAAATCACGGACGTCTCCCTTCATGACGGTTGGTCTGTTTGATGAGGCATGATCACTTATTGTTTAACGACTCTCATGATACCCCTCATCACTGGCGCATGGCCGGGAAATGTGCAAACAAATTGATAGTCTCCAGGTGTCGAAGGGGCCGTAAATTTGAGCACTTCGACTTTGTTAGCATCAAGTAACTTTGAAGCAAAAAGAATCTTCTTGTTATCGGGCACCCAGTTCTTATCCTGGCCTTCCGCGCCCAAAGCGATTGCCTGTTGCGCCACCTCATCGGCCGCACCCGGCTCGACCACCAGAATATTGTGTTGCATCAGGTCGCGGTTGTTCAGGGTCAATTCTATTTTCTGCCCGGCCTTCACCGTGAATTCGTCGATATTGAATTTCATTCCCGAAGCATCCATCTTAAAGGCTGCAACAGGTTTATCCGTGAGGTCCAGTGTCTTCAAATCGTCCTTTTTTTCCCCAGCGGTTTTTTCTCCGACCTTGTGGGAAGCGTGAGCCGTCATTGCCGCGGCAGCGCTATCGCCATTGCTCCAGAATTTTTCATAATAAGTGCGGAACTGCATCCCCGATATTTTGGAATCCTTTCCGCCCTCGCGATGGGTCTCCAGGTGATCACTCCAGAACCACGCCACTTTTTGCGCGGCGATGCGTGCCTGCTCCTCAGGAGATTTCAACATCTGGACAAGCAGCTCCCTGTTTTGAACATTGTGCTGTTGGTGCAACCACAGTATTTCCAGAAGGGGAAGTGCGTCTTCCTTCTTTTTAGGATCAAGCTTGCCCGCCCACTCCTGTGCCTTCTTAATCACCTCGTCCGTATCACGTTCACTTAATTCAACGCGTACCGCATGCCGGATGCCATCAGCGGGATGCCTGAAAAGTTCGAGTAACTTTTCAACAGGTTCGCCATCAACTTTTACAGGATCCATCAACGGCCTGTTCTTCGCGGTGATGCGATAGATTCTGCCGTGAGACTGGTCGCGGCTTGCGTCGCGAAGATTGTATGGCGAGTGCGTGATGACGGCGTTCTGCCAGTCCGCAAAGTACAGGGCGCCGTCAAAGCCGACAACACCGTCCGTCGGACGGAAATTAGGATCTCCCGTCCAGCCTTTGGGAACAACGCGCGGCGTTGCTTCCGACCTTGGTAAAGCCGTGGGATTGTTTCCTGTGTACAAGAGATTGCCAGCCTCTTTTCCTTCGATCATCCCGTCACCGAGGTAATTGAGTTTATAACGCTTGATACCCTGAAATCCAATGACGTTGTAAACAAGGAAGTTGTTGTCATACTCTTTCGGAAAATGCGGGCTGGAAAGCAACTGATTGGCAGTTACCGGTCGAACCGTAGGTTGGAACAAAGGTCGCGTCTCAAAGACGCTCACGTCTGATCGTTCCGTGACGGTGCGCTTCTGATATACCTGTAAAGCTTTTCCTGTTGTCCCGTCCGTAATATACTGGTTGCCCCATTTGTCAAAGGCGATGCCATGCGCGTTCGGAGTGTTCTCAACTACATAAGAGAAATCGAATGTCCGCGGGTTAAAACGATACAACCCGGGACTGCCTGATTCGTCGCTGATGCGCCACGGCGTCTCGATATTTTCAAGAATGAAAATACCCCTTTGATAATAAATATTTCCGTCGGGTCCGTAAATAAGGTTGTTGGCCGTATGATGGGTGTCATCGGATCCGAGACCACCAAGGATCCGCGTCCTTACATCAGCAACGCCGTCGCCGGTAGTGTCTTTCAGAAAAAGAATATCAGGAGCAGATACGACGATGACTCCGCCGTTCCAGAATTCAAATCCCGTTGGATGCGGCACGTAGGCAAACGTTGTGGCCTTGTCAGCCTTTCCATCCCTGTTTCCATCTTCGAAAAAAACCAACCGGTCATTCATCTCGGTGCGCGGCTGCCATTTCGGATAAGTTGCCCAGGATGCGGCCCAGATGCGACCCTTCGTATCAACCTGTAACGCAACCGGATTGATCACTTCCGGGAATTCCTGTTCCGAAGCGAAAAGATTTACCTGAAGATCATTCGGAACGGTCATCGACTTTATGGCTTCAACGGGGTCGACATACGTCACGTCACGGGTAATGTGTGTTCCTACAATGCGTGGCTTGGGAACGTTGCTGTCGTCGACTTGAATATCCTGCCCCTTAACGCGAGCCCATATCTTTTTATCGCGGTTGGCAGTCATCACATCCAGCATCACCAGCTCCCGCTGCAAGGTTGCATAATTGCCATCTTGGGCGGAGCGTGTACCCCATACGTCATTCCCGCTGATGCTGCGGTACTTGTAAAACCACAGCGTATTTTTTTCAACCACCGCGGCGCGTAATGAATCCAGCTGCGGTTGTTCGGTTTCAACTTTTTGGCCCAGTGCGGACTTAGTAATATGAAGCGCGATCTGCCTGTTGCCTTCCTCGTTCAGATGAATACCATTTATCGTCAGCGGTTCTTTAGCAGCTTCATACATTTTGCGGGATGCGTCAAACAGATCGACAAATGCGACGTCCATCTCTTTTGCCACCTCGGACATAGCTTTCGTGTATGCTTCCAGCCTGCGGTTATTTTCAGATCCGTCGGGCAGGTTTTTCGTTTTCAGATTTTCGTGCGCGATCGGCGAGAACAATACGATACGCGGAACGTTCACGGAATCATATTTTTGCTGATGCGTGTGGCTTATGAACGCCCTTAACTGTTCCTTGAACTCCTCCGGCTTGTCATTAAAGGATTCATTGTAACCGAAAAAAGCAAAAATGACATTTGCGCGCATCTTGGTCAGATGTGAGTCACTGTCTCCAAATCCCTCATGGGCACGGGGGCGATAATGCACCTGATCGCCCGAGTATCCCAGGTTACGGATCACAAGGTTATGGTCGGGATGCGTTGACTGAAGATACGTTTCAAGCCATCCGTCATGCTGCATCCTCTCAGCAAGTGAATTCCCGATGATAGCGATCCGATCACCCTTTTCCAGTTCGATGCCCGCGTCCCGCGAGCAACCAGTCATCAATAGCACGAGAACTGCAAAGAGTAAAGGTTTTATCGTGCGCGCGTCACAAATCAGAAACATGAAATAGAAAAATTAGTTGAGAAATCGATTTATTGGTTGGCTTCATTACGCTTATGTGTTTAACTCGTCAGCTTCGTCTGCAATACGTTTTTCCTCCATAATCAAGTTAAGCCCGGTCCCCTGGCGGAACCGTTAACTGATTCCGCCAGTTGACCTGAGGCTTTACATGAATGACCGGGACGTTAATTTCGTCACACTACAGAAACAACAGATCAATAGCCCGGATTTTGATTGAGGTCCTTATTAATATCTATTTCGTACAATGGAATCGGCAAGAAAGCCATCTCAGGTGTATACGTTCCCCTTTTATCAATTACTTTATAATGACCTGCGAGGGGTCCTGTCTTTTCTACCGGGAACTTCGTATAGTTGGCCGGATCATTCGTGAGTTTCATGCCATAGAATTGCTGATTCATCACCTCCATGAAGATGCCCCACCGGCGAATGTCCATGTACCGGATTAGTCGTTCCAGGCAGAACTCAACTCTTCTTTCTCTTCTCACGATTTCTCTCAGCAACGCGGGATCCGTTTCAGTAACCGGAGGCATATTGACTTCGGCCCTGCCCCTTACTTTGTTAATAGTCTCATCGAGTAACGCCTGAGTAATCGCATCGCCGTTCTCAAGCTTCGACTCCAGGTAGCTCAAAAGCACTTCTGCATAGCGAATGTGGATGATGTCGTCACCCGAAGAACCCTGGTCGCCCGTGTAGCCTTCCGTCACGTATTTCTTCCAGCCGTAACCTGTTATGCCCGGCAGAGCGGCCGGGCCAAGCTTCGTATTGTCTGGATGCGCAAGGTACAACGTACCGCGAAAAACCGTGTACTCAGGCAGGAATATGCTTGCGTAAAGACGCGGATCGCGATTGTCGAACGGGTTTGCAGGGTCATACAATGGCGACTCCTCGATCGGCAACCCGTCCGTCATCAGAAAGGCATCTACCAGACCCTGAAAGGCGTTATCCTCGGAATATCCTCCATAAAATTCCGGATGATAGTTGCGTTGATTTTGAGCATTTCCGTAAAGGCCTGCAAGGCAATTCGTTGACAGAATGACTTCTTTGCTGTTCTCACCTGCCTCTTCAAACAGCGCCTTGTACCTGTCATCAATAATGTGAGCATTGAGATCGATGATCTCTTTATAGGTCGTCACTGCTTCCCCCCATCTCTTGGCGATCATCAACAATCTCCCTTTCACGGCAAGCGGAGCCGCCTTCAGGATCCTTCCTTTCTCACTGGCAGGCCTTGTTGCTGGCAGCTCAGCCGCTGCAGCCGTCAGTTCATTAATCGCGAAGTTCACGATATCGTCAAGAGAAGCGCGCTGTTGATTGTTCGCCTCATCGGTCGTGAGAGTCTTGGTGATCAGCGGCACACCCCCGTAGAGTATCGACATGTATGCGTATTCATAAGCTCTGAGGAACCTTACCTCGGCAATGTATTGGTTTCTCAGCGCCTCATCCATTTGCACACGCCAAATATTCTCAAGAAAATAGTTAGCCTTAAAAATCGTCCTGTAAGCACGTTGCCAGATCGAGCGAACCACCTGGCCGTCGGCGGGTCTGAGGTAGCCGCTATAGATGACGCCAACAGCCCCATTCTTGTAGCTTGAGTCGTCAGTAAAACCAGCCATGATGAGAAACTCGTTGGTGTATGCATTGGCACCACCCATATTCCCACCATTGTATATCCCGGTTAATGCCAGCAATGCGTCAGACGAAGTATTCCAGAACGTTGCTTCTGACAATTGTGCAAGTGGCTGTTCATCCAGCCAGTCTTGTTGACATGCGGTTTGTCCCATTAGCATAGCAATGGAAACAAGCGCAATAAAACCTATCCTTCTAATTGGTTTCATAATATCTCTTTTTTAATGACA
>CBFGXV010000103.1:0-7528 GCA_965652755.1 uncultured Chryseosolibacter sp.
CCGGAATATGTTTTTCTGTAAAGTACAGGGGACTTTCAGCAGAGCCCAGGTTGATCACTGCTGTGAATGTTATCGGTATTATTAGTTTGCCCTTGTTGCTGATCACTCCGAAGTTTTTGTCTTTCTGCACAATCGCAATCTTTTCGTCGGGATCGTCTCGTATGAAAGAAATGCTTTTTAGGTTGCCTTCGGTAATCTTTCGTGAGTGGATCTCGTAGAGGTCCCAGGAATTACCCTTTTTCACCAGCGCAAGCGTGTCATTCCAATACTTCACCTCATCGAATTCGAACGCCGAAACCGGCTTGTTGTCCCATCCCAAAAATCCGTAATACCCATCCTTGAATGTTAACACCGTTGAAGCGTTATAGGGGATCAGGTTCCTCTGATACTGAGGTTTGATAAGTTTATCCGTCCCCACGTGGTAAGCGCCGAACTTTTTGTTTTTCAAGACCGATAGCACCTCGTCTCTGACACTTCCAATAGCATCGAACTCTGTCGGCACAAGGCTCTTGCCTTTCGAGTTCACCAGTCCTTTGCGGTCCTTCCTGGTGATGACAAAGATACCGGAGCCGGCATATTCTACTGCATCGAAGGAGCCTGAAAAAAGCCTGGTTCCTTTCATGTCAAAAACGTTTTTTTCCTGCCCCCTCTCCTGAACAATCAGGAACGATGTAGAATCCTTCCCTGGCACGAAGGAAATTTTCTGAGGCTTGAAGAAAGGGATGATGTTTTCACCGAAATGGATATAAACCGTATCGCCGCGTTGCGCCAGCACAAAGGGTCCTTCCGCTCTCAGCGAATCGAACGCGCGGCCCTCTGGCTCGAGTGCGACAGGGTCAAAGAAAAACCACGACCGGTTCTGCCTGACAGCTACACGCTGACCCATGATATCTATCTGATCGAACCTGGAGGACCTTCTTCCGGAGTAGTTATAAATCGTCACGCCGTTGGCAACTACGGCTATCGCGCCAAAGCGCGTCTGTGTCAACGTATGCTTATCGAATCCGATCACACGTTCAAGCGACTGATTCAATACGCCCTGGTATTCTCCTGACCTCCCCCAGATCAGCCCCTGCTGCCATTGCCTGATCTCATCAAAAGCCTCGGAGACGGTGAGGGGAACCGCATCGGCGCTTTTGACCAGTAGTTGTTTCCTGACAGCAAATTTTCTGGCGCTGTCGGAAAAGATTATTACATCTTCAAAAGCAGAGACTTCTTTCCAGGGTCTGACATCGAGTTGCATTCCTGAGAGGGTATGCATGAACCATGAATCATTTTTCTTTAATGCGATAAATGTCCGGGTGATCACGCGCGCATCCTGGATCGAGTCGGCGAAAACGAATCCCGATTTGTGAATGACCTTTACGTCGCCCTGGGTTTTCACTTTTAAGAATCCCGATCCGATGTCAGACAGTTCGGCAACAGGTCCCCGGAAAATGGGGCTACCGTTGCGTGCGATCAGTTGCTGGTCGAGTGTGAGCACCTCGTCCATAACTTGACCGCAAAGGTATTTTGGGTCGATCGTTTTATATCGGGCTGCGATAACCTCTGAACCTTTTTCGTCTATGAAACCGTAGAGGCCATCCTTTAAATACGGGACAATATAAAGCGCGTTGACGGCGAGGAGATGTCTGAGCGAGTCATTGAGAAATTGAGCTGGCCAGCGTGGCTCATCCTCTTCCGCCAGGATGTGAAATGCCATTTGCTTCGCCTTCTGTACAAGATCGCTCGTGGGGTACCGCCTCATGAAAGAGAGGAAGCTATCGACCGTACCCTCGGCTGTTGATATTTCAAATATTCTGCGATTCACCTCCGGGCGGTAAGGAGTTTCCGGGTGTGTGGCGAGAAATTTTTCAAAACTTGTCAGACGGCCATCCTTTGTCTCTTCGAAATACAAGAGCCGATGGTAATTTGACAGCGCTTCAGGAGCTCGCTTTGATGCGGGATATCGCGTCAGGTAGCTGTTGAAAGCGCGATAGGTATTTTCCTTTTGTGCCTCCTGAAAGGCCACTTCATCGCGCAGCTGCGAGGCCAGGTCGCGCTGAACGGCCGACGGAAAATGGCTGAGGAATTCCAGGTACGCTGCTTCTGTATTTGTTTGTCTTGCCACCTCGAACGCGGTGCTGTCAATGCTTCCGCGCTGGGCGATGAGTCCGAGACTATCCACCCCTAAGCGTCTCAACTTGTCGCGCTCTCTGGCCGCTGAAACGGGAAAGTCTTCAAGCGCATGCACGATGTAATGGTAAGCGGAATCAAGGTCGTAGTCGGGATTGTCAGGATGAAAATAGTAGACTGAAAGGGCATACCGGACGGCAGGGCTGACGGGTTCCTTGCCCAGGGTTTTGACCAGTCTGCCATGGGCTTTCTGCCACTTACCCTTCTGCATATTTTTGAAGGCGCGCTTCTCCGCGGAACCGCCCCACTGGGCAAAAGTTACCCCAACCGATAAAATAAGGACGATCAGGGTTAGGATGCGTTTCAAAGTCACGGTACTACGGTTACCAAATACAAAACTACAAACTTAATTGGTCCGGGCTTTATTTGTTTTAGCGCTTTTCATATTGCATTTTTACCGGCGACGTTACCCTTGTACTGTATTGCTTACAAGGATTATTTTTGTAAATTTTCGTTGTAAAAACCATTTCATGGCCAAGTTAAAGAATATCATTAAACAACTTTCTGAAAAAGATTTTACCGCCATCTACAACTCCCTCATCGAAAGTAACGCAGAAAAATCAGCTTATCTTTTGAAAGCCCTCCGCGAGCGATCGCTGTCTGATAACAAGATCATGACAGAACTCGACGTGAACGCGAACGCTTACTATACCCTGCGGTCGAGGTTAAACCTCAAGATCGAAGAGTATCTGATGGAGCAGCTTGAAAGCCCGCGGACTGATGTTCTGCGAAAAGTCGCTAATATCAATGAGGTATTGTTTACGAAGAAAAAAGCGATATCGGTTGCCACGCTTAAGAAGCTGGAGAAAGAACTGCTCGACTACGATCTGGCCAATGAACTGACGGTCATATACAAGTCTCTCAAGAGACTAAATATCAATTCTCCCGACTACTTTCAGTATTCACAGCTTTACAACCGGCACGTGGCCTATATGCTTGCCGTTGACAAAGCGGAAGAGCTGCTTGCCGACTATTTCAAAAAGTTCGGCGATTATCTGCTGAATGGCGGTGAGATCGAAAAGCTCGGTCTTACGCTGGTGATGAAGGAGACGCAGAACGTTGCCAAGCTTTATGAATCACACCGGCTCTACGTTTACCAGAGTTGTATGTATGTCTTTCACCGCTTGTTCGTGGAAGTCGACGATAACATGCAGCAGGACGGCGAGTCCATTGAGGATATTTTTATCAAGGTCCAGAAGATCTTTGAAAGTTATCACCTGGATTCCATCTACTACCACCTCAACCTTGTCTTCGAGTTCCTGAAACTCGAATACTACAACCATTACAAGGTTTACCGTCAGGCGGAAAAGTACTTCGAAGAGGTAAATGACGCCTGCGCCAATCTCATGGTGAATTATTCCACCTATACCTTCCCGGCCCAGTTCCTTATATCAAAAATCGAAAGGCACTTGCGCAACGGTACAGAGGCGGAGTTGTATCCGGAAAATGAAACCGTGTTCGAAGACTTTGAAGTTGATTCCCAGGATGTTCCTAAACATATCATCTACGTTCTCTACCGCGCGCTGTCATGCTACTACGTCGACAAATTCGACGAGGCGGCCAAATTGATCAACAACCTGCTCAATGAAGTCAGTCTGAAGAAGTACCCCTACGCCCAGCTGGAGATCAAGTCTTTACTCGCGTTGCAGTACGTTTTGCTGAAAGATTACGAGTTGTTCAATCAATTATCCAACAGCATTCAGAGGCAGATCCGGTTGTTCGGCAAAGACAGCTGCGAAAACATCATGCTCTTCCTCAAAATACTGAAGATTGCAACCAGCGAGGCGAAGAAAGAAAAGGCGAAGAAGATCAGCGGCCTTATTCCAAGGCTCAACTCTACGACGGTGGCCTACTTTGCCCCCACTCGTCTGATCAAGCTCGATGACAAGTTCGTCAAATTACTGACTGACATATAAGGGCGCGGCTGTCACCGGTCCTGAGTGGACGGGACGGCCGACCCGGCACTTTGATCACACTTCAAGCTTGAGGATGCTGTCGTGTGAGAGTGGCTTGTTGAGGTAAAGCTTAACGTTCTCGTACTTTTTTGACCTGTTGAAGTCCTGTGGGTTGATGGATGAGGTTAACATCACGATCCTGCATTTCTTCTTTGCGACGTTGGTCAGTTTTTCAAACTCGTCAAGAAACTGAAATCCGTCCATCAGAGGCATATCGATATCAAGGAAGATCACGTCGGGCAGGACCTGCTCCGCCACGTCCAGTTTCTCCATGTTCTTGAGAAATTCTATAGCGCTTTTGGCTCCTGTGTGGGTGTAGATGTTTTCTGAAATGGAAGCCGCCTCGATCATTTTCTGGTTGATAAGATTGTCTATCTCGTTATCATCGATGAGCATAACCGTGCGGTATTTCTTTCCTGCCATAGTGTTTTTGTTGAAGTGTATAAAAATAAGCGTTTGAGTATGATTTCCCAAAAATGCATTTAAATAGAAAACTTTATTCCCTGAGCCAGCGGAAGAGAATCTCCATAGTTGATCGTATTTGTCTGACGGCGCATATAATTTTTCCATGCATCCGATCCTGACTCACGCCCTCCACCTGTTTCCTTCTCGCCTCCGAAAGCGCCCCCGACCTCGGCACCCGAAGTACCGATGTTCACATTCGCGATGCCGCAGTCGGAACCTTCGTGCGATAGAAAAGTCTCCATGTCGCGAACACTTGTTGTCATGATCGCCGACGACAAGCCCTGCTTAACTCCATTCTGGATGTCAATGGCTTCGCTGAGTTTGCTGTACCTGATCAGATACAGGATGGGCGCAAAAGTTTCCTGCTGCACGATCTCAAACGACCCATCGACTTCCGCGATCGCCGGCTTCACATAACAGCCAGACTCAAAGCCTTTCCCAGCCAGGACTCCGCCTTTCACAAGCATGTTGCCTCCCTCCTTCCTGATCTTTCTGAGGGCGTCGAGATAACCTTTCACCGCCTGCTTATCGATGAGTGGACCAACATGATTAGCAGGATCCAGCGGATTTCCGATACTCAGGTTTGCATACGCGTTGACCAGCCTGGTCTTTACTTCCTCGTAAACATCAGCATGTACGATCAGCCTCCGTGTTGTAGTGCAGCGCTGACCGGCTGTTCCGACGGCGCCGAATAACGCTCCCCGTATGGCGATATCGAGATTGGCGTTTTCTGTGATGATGATCGCGTTGTTGCCGCCGAGTTCGAGCAACGTACGGCCTAACCGCTCGGCTACTGTTTTACCGACAGCCCTTCCCATCCGCACCGACCCCGTAGCAGAGAGCAGGGAGATATTTTCGTCACCGGCCAGTAGCTGTCCAGTTGTATAGTCACCGTTGATTACACACGATACACCTTCTGGTACGCCGTTCGTTGTAAAAACTTCGCTGACAATGTGCTGACAGGCGAGGCTGCACAACGGCGTCTTCTCCGATGGCTTCCAGATGCAGGTGTTCCCGCAGATCCACGCGAGCATCGAGTTCCACGACCACACGGCCACTGGAAAATTGAAAGCCGTGATGATACCGACAACGCCAAGCGGATGCCACTGCTCGTACATCCGGTGATGCGGACGCTCGGAATGCATCGTAAACCCGTGCAATTGCCGCGAAAGACCCACGGCGAAATCGCAGATGTCAATCATCTCCTGAACCTCGCCCAGTCCCTCAGTATTACTCTTTCCCATTTCATAGGATACAAGTTTTCCAAGCGGCTCCTTGTATCTGCGCAATGCTTCTCCGATCTGCCGCACTACCTCACCTCTCTTTGGCGCCGGCCAGTTCCTCCACTCCCGGAAAGCATCCATGGATGTCTTGACGGCCTTGCGATAAGAGGCCTCGTCTGCACCCTGAACCGCGCCGATCAGTTTCCCATCCACCGGTGAATAAGACTCAATCCGCGAGCCGGAAGAGCGCAGCCAATTCGTTCCTGTAGAGACACCCTGGTTTGATCTTTTCACACCAAGTGCCGCGAGCGAATCCCTTATTCCGAAATTTTTCATACGGCCGCTGATTTGTTCGTCACAAAGCTAAAATTTTCCCGCGAATAAGACAGTTGATTACCGGCATATCGGAAGAGACCTTCGCCGGTCAGTTAAAGATGTGAATCCGCTACAGCAGTACCGGATGAAATAATGCGGAATTACCAATCCATTCCGTAGGTGCCCTTACCGCCGTCGGCATAGAAGCCCTCGATGAGTACACCACCTTTCTTATACTCCATAATGCGGTTGAGATCTTCGACATTATCGACAGGAACTTTATCGATGTAGGCAATGATAAAATCTTTCTTGATGCCAGCCTTCTTCCATTTCCCCGCTGCTACATCCACAACTTTCACCCCGCCGTCGAGCAACAACTTTGCGAGCTCACGATAGGGAACGTCCTCAAACCTGGCACCCTCGATAAGGTCTCTTACTTCCTTCTTCTCAAATGATTCCTTGCCCTGGCTGTTCTTCAGCCTCGCCTTTGCGTCCTTCTTCAGACCATCGCGAAGATACGTGACCAGAATTTCATGGCCCGGTCTGTTCCGCGCCACCCACTCCTGCAGCTCTGAGACTGAGTTCACAGTATGATTGTCTATCGCCACGATCACATCTCCAGGCAAAAGGCCGGATTCTTCCGCTGCACTCCCTCCTAGAACATTGCTTACAAAAACACCCTGACTGACGGTCAGGTCGTATTGTTCCGCGAGCGCCGCGTTAACATCTCCGATATTGATTCCCAGCAAGCCTCGCTGAACCTTCCCGAACTCGAGCAGGTCATCCATCACTTTTTTTACAAGGCTGACTGGAATAGCAAAGGAATATCCCTGATAACTTCCCGACGAGGTTGCAATCGCCGTGTTCACGCCGATCAGTTCACCGGCCAGATTCACAAGAGCGCCTCCACTATTGCCGGGATTTACCGCCGCATCGGTCTGTATGAATGCCTCGACAGACAAGCCGTTCTTTTCCTGCAGAATGCCGATGTTCCTGGCCTTCGCACTGACGATGCCTGCTGTAACAGTGGAATTAAGATCAAATGGATTTCCGATCGCGAGCACCCACTCCCCGGGCTGAACGCCGTCGGAGTCCCCGTAAGGAACGAAAGGAAGATGGTCGGCTTTGATCTTCAACAACGCCAGGTCAGTGTTTGCGTCGGCTCCAACGAGTTTCGCATAATAACGCTGGTTGTTATTCATCACCACTTCAATGTTGGTCGCGTCTTCAATGACGTGATTGTTCGTTACAATGTAGCCGTCGTCTGAGATGATGACGCCGGATCCCGACGAATGCACTGGACGATCATAATGTTGGAGTGGGTTCAGGCTGAACACGCCGGGCCCATAGCCCGTGCGAATGTGTACCACGCCGGGCACAACCCGATTTGCAGTA
>CBFGXV010000104.1:0-7491 GCA_965652755.1 uncultured Chryseosolibacter sp.
CGGAGACACAGCGCGTGATCCCTTTGGCGGGCTACTATTAAAGCAATGCGGATACCTGGATACCCGAACGTACCTGGCGGCCGTGCGCGGATATCTCAGCGAGCGGGGTTCCATTATCCGTGGTCAGTTTCAGGCTGACAAACTTGAGATTGCCGGCGGAACGTTGAGATATGGCAGTCTTCAGCCCCGGAAAATAATTTTTTGCCAGGGTACTGACAATAATTCAAATCCATGGTTCCGCCGGCTGCCTGTAAATTCCCTCAAGGGAGAGTTGCTTACGATACAATGTGGATGGGAAAAGCGCGTTATTCTGAACCGCGGCGTTTTTATGGTGCCGGGATCAGATCCGGACAGATGGTGCGTGGGAGCTACATACCATTGGAACGATCAAAGCCGTGAAATCACAAGTAGTGCGAAAATTGAATTGAGCGAGAAACTTGAGTCGATCCTCCGGCTTCCGTACACGATTTTAGACCAGCAGTGGGGATTCCGGCCAACGACGCCTGATCGCAAACCGGTTATTGGCGCGCATCCGGACCACCCCTCCCTGATAATTTTTAATGGGTTAGGTACGAAAGGTGTGAGTCTGGCACCTTATTTTTCTGAAGTATTATTCCGCTGGATGGAAAATGAGGGAACGTTGATGAAACAAGCGGATGTTACTCGGTTTTATTGATTATATTGGTTTCCCCAACATGAACATGGCCTTCAAAAGCGCATTTTTGCCAACCCTGGCATTGGTTTTCCTTGGATCACTCACGGCAAGTGCCCAGTACCTTCCTGAATCGTTTGGAAAAAACAGGATCCAATACCGCCAGTTCAAATGGCAATACCTGAGCAGCGAGAATTTCGACGTTTATTACTATGATGCCAGAAAGGCCGTTGCCCAGCATGCACTCGAATTCCTCGAAGCGGAATTTGATCGCATCACTGACCTGATCGGCTATCCGCCCTATTTCAAAACCAAGGTATTCCTTTACAACTCACTCGCAGACCTGCGCCAGAGCAACGTCGGGCTTAACCGAACGGTGTACACGGCCAATGGTGAAACCGAATTCATAAAGCCCTATGTGGAAGTTGCCAATGTCGGAACGGCGCAGGAATTCAAGGAAGAACTTCTCTTTCAGATATCCGACCTCATGGTGAATGAGATGATGTTTGGCGGCAGCCTGAAGGATATTTTTCAAAGCTCGATCCTGATGAATCTGCCGGACTGGTTTGTGGATGGAGCATCGCTTTATGTGTCAAAGGGCTGGAGTGCTGAAATGGACGACTATATCCGGCAGCTCATGAAGACACGCAAGCCCAAAAAGATCACCCGACTCGGCGGAAAAGAGGCGGCGCTGGCCGGACAGTCCGTTTGGAATTTTATTGCTGAAAAATACGGAAAGAGCAGCGTTGGAAACATCCTGAACTATACGCGCATCACGCGGAATGAAGAGAAAAGCGTTCTGATCACTCTCGGCGTCACATTTAAACAGCTAATGAATGAATGGTACAAATACTACAGCGAGATGGACACCCGTGTCACAGAGTCTTATATCCTGCCGCCCGACTCGGTTCACTTC
Organism: uncultured Chryseosolibacter sp.; assembly: GCA_965652755.1. Classification (GTDB taxonomy): domain Bacteria; phylum Bacteroidota; class Bacteroidia; order Cytophagales; family Cyclobacteriaceae; genus Chryseosolibacter. Next base: position 1,569 of record CBFGXV010000104.1, read on the forward strand.
ACTGCCCATCACAACAAAACAACGCTTTACACCACTGTTAAAGTAAGTCCTGACGGGCGATTCATCGCCTATGCGGAAAATGACCGCGGGCGGTACATCGTCAAGGTTCGTTCACTTGAAAATGGGCGCGAACGCACGATCATCTCAGGCGGAAGCAAGGTGCTGAATCAGCGCATCGATTACAATCTGCCGCTGATCAGCTGGGCTGACGCAAACACCCTGGGCGTTATTGGTCTCAAGTACGGTGAATATGTCTTCTGGCTCTACGACCTTAGCAGTCGTTCAAAGTTGCCGCGGGAACTCGATCGCTTCAGCAATATACGCAGCCTGAATTTTTCCGACAATGGCAGACTTGCCATCATCAGTGCGGACTTTGAAGGTCGCAATGATCTTTTCCTTCTGAGCTCAAGACGTGATCGCGTCAGACGGCTCACCAATGACCTCTATGACGATCTCGATCCCAGTTTTATTCCGGGCTCGAACCGCATCGTTTTCAGTTCGAACAGAAGTTCGGACACCCTGCGAACAAAAGCATCTCCGGATTTCACCGCGCTATCATCAACATATAATCTTTTTGTTTTTGACCTGGATACGACGAAAAATCTTTTAAAACGCATAACGAACACGCTGAGTAAGGATGTGCGCCCCCTTGCCTCCGACGACAATAACTTTTATTATCTGAGCGACCAGCGCGGGATTGTTAATTTGTTTCGGTACAACCGCGAAACAGGGATCTATTCACAGGTGACAAATTTTGCGGCGAGTGTCAAGGATTACCACGCTGACTTCGACAGCAACACACTTGCATACGTGATGACGAAAGATCGCAAGCAGGATATTTTTGTCAACAGGAATTTTAATTATGACAGGCAGATCTTTACGCCGGCCACAAGAAGGAAGGAATTGCAGCAGGCACGGGTGATACGCGAAAGAAGAAAGCAGGAAGAGAACAAGAACATGAGCATCAAAGACCTGCTCAACGCGCGGCTCAGAGAAAGCCAGCCTGTGGATTCCGTCGAAGCGCTTCCTGTTGTTCCCGATACCCTGAGTATCAACATTACAGAAAACCCTGCGGACAGTGTGAGCAAAAAGGAAGATGTCGTCAATACCGACAACTATCAGTTCGATGTGCCCGAGAAGAAGGAGCCCGAAGTCAGGACTGATAATTACAGGTTCGAGGACGAGGCGGTGAAGGATAATCAGCCAAGTGAATCGTTCCTGAGTCGTTACATGAAGGCCCGGGAGAGAAGCCGGATAACTGGACCGTTCCCCTACGAATCCAAGTTCAGCGCCGACAACCTGGTTGCTTCGCTGATCATAGATCCGATGCGCGGTATGGGCGTACTTCTCGAAACCCAAATGAATGACATGCTCGAGAACTACCGTTTTCACGGTGGGATTATGTCGACTTTGGATCTGAGGCAGGGAGATGTGTTTGCCGAGTTTGAATACCTCCCGTATTTTATGGACTTCACCGCGCGATTTGATCGCAAAGCTGTTCGGTGGGATCCGTATTCGAACGACAATGTTTATAAGTACACGTTGCATAAGCTGGAGTTGGGTGCGTCGCTGCCTTTCACCGACCGCCTGCGTGTTTCATTAAAGCCGTTCGGAGCAATTGCGACTTCCGTAGATCTGGGTGAACAACCGTTCCCGCTAAACCCTCCGTCGGCGCTGACAACAAACCACTATTACGCCGGCGCCAAGACCGAGATCGTCTATGATAACTCGGTAAGCACTGGTATGAATCTGATGGAAGGAACCCGCGGTAAGATCAGCTTCATGCATTATCAGGGTCTAAGCGATCAACAGCTCAGTTTCAGCAGAGCGTCTATCGACCTGCGCCATTATCAGAAAGTATATCGTGAGATCGTCTTCGCCGTGCGCGGCTTTGCAGGCACCTACTTCGGTCCGTCGCCAAAAAAATTCCTGCTGGGCGGGATGAACAACTGGTTGTTCAATCAAACTGAACTCGATGGCACTGACGGCGAAGGAAGCCCGAACCCACTTGGTCTGCGCCGCGAAACTCAGGACATCCTGTTCGTGGAATATGCGACCAACCTCCGTGGCTTTGATTACGCCACGTTGTTTGGAAACAGTGTCATGCTCATGAATGCCGAATTCAGGGTGCCACTGATCCGCGCTTTAACGAACGGTCCCATCGCCTCGAACTTTTTCAGAAATCTTCAATTCACAGCGTTCTATGACATTGGTACAAGCTGGTCCGGCCAACCTCCGTTCACCTCTGAAACAAGTGTGAGCTACAACGTTGTTGAAGACGGGCCGTTCAGAGCACAGATCAAAAATTACATCAATCCATGGTTATACAGCTATGGATTGGGTGTGCGCACGGTTGTTTTCAGTTACTACGTGAAATTCGATTTCGCATGGCCTGTTGAAAACTATGAGGTGGGTGAGCCACGCGCTTACCTGACGCTCGGCTTTGATTTCTGATATTCCAGACATTTTATCGATCTTGCAGCCCCGTTAAACCGCGGGTGCGCATAACCATTTTGACATGATAAAATCCATGACAGGTTTTGGACAGGCATCGGCCGACGATGGCCAGTCCAAGATCTATGTAGAAGTAAAAAGCCTGAACTCAAAATTTCTGGATCTCAACCTGAGACTACCTAAAGTTTTTTCAGACAAAGAGCTCGAGGTGCGCAACATCATCAGTGAAAAACTGGAACGGGGAAAGGTTTCTGTTTCGATCGAATATGAAAAATTATCCGACGGCACGATCAAACAATCCTATAACGAACTGCTTTTCGTCGCCTACTACGCAGAGCTGAAAAAATTGGCGGACAAGGTTTACGCGCCTTATGAAAGCCTGTTTGAGCTAGCTCTCAATTCACCTGATGTCATCCAGGGAAATATAAAAGAAGAGGCGGGAGAGGAACTATGGGCAAAAGTGAAGTCTTTGGTGTTGGAAGCCGTAAAGCAATGTGAGGATTTTCGTCTCGATGAAGGAAAGGTCCTCGGCTCCATGCTGGGAAATTGCTGCAAGGTCATCGAAGAAAGCCTGGAAAAGGTAAAAGATCTGGATCCGAAAAGGGTGACGCGCATTCGTGAACGCCTGAAGAATAATGTTGTTTCGTTTTTCGGCGAAGAGGGATTCGATACGAACCGGCTCGAACAGGAGATCATTTTTTATGTTGAAAAACTAGACATAAATGAAGAAAAGGTACGCCTGAAGTCCCATATCGATTATTTCCTGCAAGCCCTGCGGGAACCGCAATCAAACGGAAAGAAGTTGGGATTTATCGCCCAGGAGATCGGCCGGGAGATTAACACCATTGGATCGAAATCGAACGACGCGGAAATCCAGAAGCATGTTGTGGTAATGAAGGAAGAACTGGAAAAAATCAAGGAACAACTGAATAACGTCGTCTGACCGGGGCCGCCCAGGACACCGATAAACAGCTTATATCAACTTTGCAACAGTGTTGATATAGCGCTCAGGCACTTCTCCTTTTACCGCCGTCTGATAATCTGAATAGCTGCAGGGAACGATACTGTTTCTCGCATATTTCTCTTTGCCTCCCGGGTATGGCACTTCCATCCACCATTTCTCGCTGAACTTGCTCTTGTAGAAAGACAAAGTCTCAGGTTCGACCGGCATGGACACTGTATATTTCAGAAAGTCGTTGCTGCGGAAGTTCTGTTCATTCTTCCTGTAGTAATATCCCTCCACAAAGTACCAGATCATAGTGGCGATGACAGATGCCGTCTTGTTGTGCTCATCATCCCACCGCGGGTTATACTCATAAAATCCGATGGAACTGAGCTTTTCATTTTGCCCTGCATACCAGCAGATCTGACACGCTTCTTCTCCTGTAAGTCCGAAAGGTTGTGCGTTTGCATTGCCGGGCGCGTCTGAAGACCTGATGGCGGTTATGTCGAACGACAGGAGATCTGCATTCCGGATAGCAGGTTCTATTTCCTGGATGTTCGTTCGCAGCTGGCCGATACGGAACGCTTCGAAATATAGTTTTTCAAGCACAGATACCGAGAGCGGATCTATGAGGTAGCTCTGATAGGCGAGATGTGTGTAACTGAAAAGAAAGTTCGGTTCGTGTAATAAGACCTTGTGGATGTGTTTCCGGTTTTCCGGCGAGGTTTCCTGATCTTCCAGGTCGAGGAAAGCATCGACATTCAGAAAACTCACAAGCTTTTCAAGGGTTTCGTACCCGCAATACTGTCCATAATCCAGGTCATGTGTCCCGCCGATGAGGATAGGCAGTACGTTTGCTTCGAGCAGGATCCTGCACACTTCGCTCACGCGCGTATAGGTTTCATTCAGATCATGGCCGATATTCAGGTTGCCGAGGTCGACGATCTTGTAGCTGCCATTACCCCGCTTAAGATTGTACAACTTCTTGCGAACCTCATCCGCGCCCTGTGCAGACCCGACGTTCCCGAGATTTCCTCTTTCTTCTTTGATGCCAACAATTGCCATGTGCGCACCTTTATAGTCCGGCATCTTGTCGCCGAAAATACGGATGCTCTTGAAAAAGCTTGTAGTGGAGGAGATGTTGGCATAAACCGACTCATCTATGGGGGAGAAGAGGATTGTCAGATCCATAAATAGCTATTCTGCCTCAATATACGTGATACGCCCTCAATATCACGAAAACCATCAAATCCACCGGCATTTCTTACATGGGCTCCGGCTGTTTAACCGTCGATTCGACGACCGGGCGTCAGAAACAGAAAATTAAAAGCAATATCTTAGTATACAGCCGCTTTATTGCAAATATTTGCCTGAGCATGAGTTTATTACCTATGAACCTGAAATTTCAGCTTAAACATAACCGCGACTTCCAGATCGTCTTTGTGGCGGTCGTATTTTACGCGTCCGCGTGTCTGGGATATTTTTTGACGTTCGAGGATAAATCCGCTCTGCCGACATGGCCGCCAGCGGGAGTGGCCTTTGCCCTTTTGTTGCTCATGGGGCGGCAGGCGTGGCCGGGCATCACCATCGGGTCTTTGATCGCCAGCGTGATGTCGTACTGGAACGAGGCGAGCCTGTCGGCGCAAGCTGTTATTGTCATTTCGAGTTTTACTGCTGTTGCTCACACTTTTGAAGCACTAATCGGTTGCTGGCTCGTCAAATACTGGATCAAGGACGAATACCCCTTCATGACCTCAAAAGGCGCATTCCAATTCCTGTTCGTGGCGGTGATCATGTGTCTCATCGGAGCGACAATCGGTTCTGGCATTCTGTATCTCATGGATGTAATTACAAAGGATGGTATTTTAAAAGCATCTATTTCCTGGCTGGTCGGAAATGGTGTCGGTGTATTGTTGTTTACACCTCTCATCATCTCTCTTGCGCGCAGTAATTCCTTGCGCTTCTCATCGGAGAAAGCTTTGGAAATTGGATTGTTCCTGATCGGTACTCTGGGGATCGTTTTTCTCCTCCAGGTTGAATACTTCAGTGCCACGCTGGTAAGAGCGCTGCCTTTTCTGATACTTCCTTTCTTTCTTTGGCTGGCCTTTCGATTTCAATTAAGTGTCGCCATGGGAGGAGTACTCGTAGTGTCGCTCCTTGCGATTTATTACACTGTAAGTAACTACGGACCATTTGTGTTGTCGGAATCGTATTATTCTATGTTGCTCCTGCAAATATTCATCGGTGTGATGAGCGTATCTACACTGGTGTTATCTGCAACCGTGAAAGAGCGAACAGTCGCCCAGCAAACGCTATTGGAGTTTAATGAGAACCTGGAAGGCAAGGTGCTCGAAAGAACCCACGCCCTGCACGAGGAGATCGTCACGCGCAAGGAAGCGGAGGCGAAGCTTCAGCGGACGAATCAGGAATTGAGCAAGCGGAATACAGAACTCGACAACTTTGTCTACAGCGTGTCGCACGATCTGCGCGCTCCTATTGCCTCGGTGCTCGGCCTGATCAACCTGG
>CBFGXV010000105.1:0-7491 GCA_965652755.1 uncultured Chryseosolibacter sp.
CGCGCCCCTGGCAGTTGTGCTGAGTCATCACATAACTACCGACCATCCTGCGCGCCGCGATCCCAAGGTTATCCAGGGCATCTTCTCAGGCGTATCCACCGCTTTCGATCCCATCGGCGGCAGATCGGTGCTATTAAAAGTAAACGAACCGTTTTCAACATTGACAAACCGCGCCTTTACCGCCGCGGACTTAACGGAGGCGTCATTTCCCGAAGGCAGAATACTCGCTTCCTACTTCAGGGATTATTCAAGAAATAACCTGAGCATCAATAAGGTCGTCAGTTTCAGCATCGAAGATCTGGAGGATTGACCAGGCGCCTTCAGCAATTTGCATCGCGCACCCTCGACTACTCGCGATCGCCATCCGGCACCCAGATAATGGCGTCGGCGATTACTTTCCCATCTGCGTCCTTGGACGAGACCTGCACGTAGCTCTTTTTTCCTGCGGGCAGATCAAAGGTGCCGAGCGGAACCCATTCACCGGACGTCTGGCCCTCGACGCGGATGTCGGAATCCTTAATCGAGATCCCGTGATTGCGCGCTCCATCATTCACGATCACCAATGTCTGACGCGAAATGCTGTCAAGTCTGGGAAAATAAACGTAGCCCCGATATTTTCCCGCCTGCGGAATTTCGGGGGTAAAGCGGACGGAAGCAGTCTCCGCTCCTTTTGGTTGATGGACCAGGAAGTCGGGACCATAGCCTCCACGTGATTCCAGCTTCCAGTCCCCGCGGCGCTCGGTAACGGGGTCGCTATTGTCTGCAAGAATTTCAAAGATACTGTTGTCGGCCAACGGATCCTGCTTCAGACGTTGCTGCAATGCCTTTATATCAACTTCCTGGACGGAGCTTTTATTATCAATGGCCATCACCGCAGCGGTGGCAGATGACTGCGCAAGCACCATGAACACAGGCTCCATGCGGATAGATCCGAACGCGATGTGCGTCGCTGACAAACAAACAGGCACAAGCAGGTTGGAACATTCCGCGGCTTTTGGGGTGAGTGATCTATAGGCGATCGGATAGGGTCCGAAACCACCAACCTCGACGTTGCCTTCATTCTTCACCATGCCATTCACTACCAGACGTTGAATGTTGTGGGAGTCCATTGTATAGGCTGCCATTCCCACACCGTCGGTAACCACTTCGCGCCCCTGGCAGTTGTGCTGAGTCATCACATAACTACCGACCATCCTGCGCGCTTCGCGTATGTAAAGCTGCGGTGTCCAGTTACCGTATGCAACATATTCATCCCTGGGATATCCCCACTGAAGCATTTCATCCCGGAGCTCCTTTGGCACGCGCGGGTCGTGTCCGAAGAAGTAAAGAAGACCTTTTGTATAAACCGTGTGGTCGCGGATGATCTTTTCACGCTGTTCATAAGTTCCGTCGGGATATTCGTAATTCATTCCGATCATGTCCGTCGAAAAGCCGCCGCGGTTGTTGATATCCGTTTTTTGGTTCGGCATGCGGCTCCAGATAAAATAGTGGTTCAGTTTCCGCTTCTCCGGGTAAGCTTCAAACAACCGCACCAGCAGATCATATCGCGATGGATCATAGTCTTGGGGTTTTGTGATCACTACCATGTTACCGGGATCGGACGTGAGGCAGATGCGATAGTTGTACGCCTGTATTTTGTTGTCACCCGTTCCCGTCGGCGCCAGCTTCCCGTCGCTTATTCCCCACAACAAGCCGCTCTTCGGTTTACCTGGCGTTTTGTAGGGGTCTATCCCATCCGGAAACTGATGACCGTTCATCAGCTGGACTCCATTGATCGTCTCATTATACATCTTGTTGTCTTCGCGTCCCGTGGCGTAGGAAACGCCCGCCCGCGCCATCAGATCTCCCTCATAACCGCAATCGATGAACATCTTTGCTTTGATAATAGTCGTTGCCGCAGAAGGGTGGATGGAATTTTCCAAAGTGATCTCCGTGATCTGTTGACCCTGCTTGCGCACCTGTCTCAGCCGGCTGTCATATAACACCTCGAATCCGCCGCGTTTTACATAATCGAGATAGATGCTTTCAGCCACTTTGGGTTCGAAGATCCATTGTTCGAACTTCCCGTAATGTTTTCCGACCCTTCTGTAAAAATCACGCGAGAGTCCGCTGATCGCATACTTGTTCCCGATGTCCGTATACCCCAGCCCGCCCGTTGTAAGGCCACCCAGTCTTTTTCCAGGCTCGATGAGGATCGCCGTCTTTCCGAGTTTCTGCACCGTATATGCCGCAATGACTCCGGCCGATGTACCGCCGTAAACGCAAACGTCCACTTCTACAACCCTCTGGCTGAAGGACATGGTGGTAGTGACAATCAATACTGCGAGGATGAAAAAGCTTTGTCGGATGTTTTGCATGTGGTGTCTGATTAATCGGAGTATTCTAATGATTTCAGTTCAAAGATAAAAGTATAGCTACTTACAGGGAACAGGTCCCGTTCAAATTACATGTTGCCGCGGTAAGCCAATCGCTGATCGTCTTTCTCCAGCCGTTCCCTGAGTTTGTCATACGCGACCTCCTGAACGCTGATGTTCTCATCGATGGCGATCGATGCAGCGGTAGCCGCTGACTGACCGAGTATCATGAATACCGGCTCCATGCGGATAGACCCGTATGCTATGTGAGAACTCGACACACATACCGGGACAAGGAGATTCTTGCATTCTTCTTTCTTCGGTATCAGCGACCGGTAAGAGATCTTGTAAGGCATCGGAGTTTTTACACCGATGTCACCTTCATTCTGCACAAAGCCATCAGGTTTTACATAACGTTGCACGTTGTGCGAATCAACGGTATAGCTACCCATCCCGACCGGCTCGGGCACATCGCGCTTGCTGAGTACATCGTGTTCAGTCATCACATATTCACCGATCATCCGCCGTGCTTCCCTCACATAAATCTGATGGGGCCAGTTGCCGTTGTCAACGAATTCATCTTTTGGCAGTCCCCATTCATTGATCGCTTTTCTCACATCCTCAGGTACCTGGGGATCATTCGCAAGAAAATACATCAACCCTTTCTGATACAACTCATGTTCTCTGATGATCTCCCGGCGTCTTTCGTAAGAAGCTTCGGGATAATCGTAATTCATTCCGATGTTATCGGTGCTGAATGGGCCGTGGTTGTTTGTATCCGTTTTACGGTTCGGAATGTCATCGAACTTCTCGAATGTCTCGTCCCAACCCGCGGCATATACGCGCGCGAGGAGCTGGTATTGTGTTGAGTCATATCCTTCAGGCCGGGCGAACGGAATACGGTTGTCGGGGTGATTGCTCAGACACATCCGGAAACAATAGGCCTGGATGCGATGATCGCCGTCACCCTTTTTGCCGGGGTCTTCCGCCGAAATGCGCGGCAATAAACCGCTGGAAGGGTCGCCGGGAACCACGTACGGGTCAATGTTTTTCTGAAACCAGTGTTTGTGATGGAGCACGCCCGTCTGGATACCATTCCACTCTTCGCCATACACACTCGTACCTTCACGGCCTACGTGATACTTCACTCCAGCCGCAGCCATGAGGTCGCCTTCATAGGTTGCATCCAGGAACATCTTTCCCTTAAATATTTTTCCGCTGAGTGTTTTTATTGAAACGATCCTGCCATCTGTTACAGCAACCCCGCTCTTGCGGTCCAGCCATTCATCGCGAAGCACCTCAAGTTTATGTTCCTTGACCATGTCTTCAAACACCTTCTCAGCTGCATGTGGTTCGAAGATCCACATCGTGCGGTTGTTTCCGTCAATGGCAGGGGTACCCTGACCTTTGTTACCGTATGCGGACTTATCCTGCCACTTCCACGATCCCGGCTGGTCGTAATGACGGTACAGCCTGTGGTAAAATTCGCGCGACAGACCTCCGATTACCTCCTTGTTGCCCGTGTCGGTAAAACCAAGTCCTCCTGCGGACAGACCGCCGAGGTGTTTGTCCGGCGAAACAACAATGACGGATTTTCCCATTTTTTTGGCCTGCACCGCCGCAGTGACGGCGGCGGATGTGCCTCCGTAAATAACAATATCGGCATCGTAGGTTTGGGCCGACTCATCGCTTTTCGAGCCGGCACAGTTTGACAACGCGAAAATGATGATAAGAAAAAAAATGTTGCTCGCTATTTTCATTATTGATGTATTTATGAGAGCCGCGACCCATAGCTTATGGGTTGTAATGCCGCGACATCCGTTGAACGTAACTCAAATGAAATAAGACAGGGACGTCAGCCTTCAAGCCCGACGGCCCTGCTTCTGATTCATCAGTAACCGGGATTCTGATCTGACTGCGACAAAGCAGGGTTGTTATTGATCTCATTTTCCGGGATAGGAAAGTATAAGCGTTCGTCGATAAAGTTCTTGCCGGCGGCTGCAAATGCTTCCTTAACTTTTCCTGTTCTTTTCAGATCAAAAAATCTGCGACGCTCCAGCATGAATTCGTAGGCCCGTTCCTTAATGACTGCATCGACGAACGCATCCTGGCTCATTCCCGCGGGATAATCGACTGGAGATGGCGTGTTGGGGTCGTATCCATATGCCCGGCGTTTGACCATGTTTAACCTTTCCAGCGCCAGCGCCGATGGTGCACCCTCGGCCCGCGTGGCGGCCTCGGCGTAGAACAGCAAAGCCTCCGCATAACGGTAAACCGGTGCTGCATGTATGCGCAAGGCCTCTGGTGTCGTGATATATTTTTTGAAGAGCACGGGGGCAGTATTGGGCAACGATACCCACGCTCCGGACGCATTCTGATATTGTGTGTAAAGATTAAAATCTTTCCTCAGATCGTTTTCATCCCAGGCTGCGCCAATAAATGAATTCCTGTCAGGAAGCCATCCGAAAAATCCGGAAGTGCTGTAGTTGTAGGGGCGGTTGCCTCCCATATGCAGGTACAGGGGAAGATCTGACTGGCGATTGGCTGAATGCTTTACGGACATGATCTCCTCCGGGCTCGTTTCAGATGCGAAGATGTCGTAGAAATCATCCGGCGCCTGCACGCTGACAAGGGAGAAATTCCCACTCGCAATCACATCGTTTGCTTTCGCTGCAGCGTCCGCATTGTTACCCAACGTCAGATAAACATGGGCCAGCAACATCTTAGCTGCCCAAACAGAGGCGCGCCCCTTTTCATTACCCACCGATATGGGCAGGCTTTGCTCGGCGGCGAGCAGATCATTCACGATCAGCGCGTAGACTTCAGACTCCGGCGCGCGTGGCATGGCCAGCTCCGCCAGGTCTTTGCTTTCCTTGATCCGCAGTGGTACGGCTCCCCATCCTCTGACCAGCTCAAAGTAACACAACGCACGAAGGAAATGCGCTTCGCCGAGGATGCGGTTCTTCACCTCCTCATTCATGTTGGTGATGTTGGGAACGTTGTCGAGTACAGCGTTCGCACGGTTGATTGCGGTATAGATTGAAGCCCATGCCGTGTTGGCTCTTCCGATGTTCTGCTGATCGAGAACGCGGTCAACGAGGCTGATAGGCGCCTGTGATCCCCGGCCGTTCAAGAAATCACCGTGCAATTCTATCAAAAGGTAGTAGGTGATCCCGAAGAAATCAGGACCGATAGCGGCGTAAGCACCATTGATGGCACCCTGCGCATCAGCTTCTGTTTGATAATAATTTGACCTTGACACAAAGTTCCGGGGAACTTCTTCGAGCATGTTGTCGCACGACAGCAAAACCAGCGGTAACAGTATATAGATTATTCTTTTCATCGTTGTTCGTTTAGAAGTTGAGCTTAACACCAAGCGCATATGTTTTGGCATTGGGATAACCGCTTTGGTCGTGTCCCATTTCAAGCCGTTCCCGGATGTCGTCGTTATCCGTGCCTTTCGTGCTCACCTCGGGGTCAAGCCCGGTGTAATCTGTGAAGGTGAGCAAGTTTATGCCTGAGAAATATAAATGCGCACCGCCGATCCAGGTCAGTCCAAGATCAAACACGGGGAGGTAAAACGCAAGGCGCACGGATTTCAGCCGAAGATAGCTTCCGTCCTCAATAAAGCGGTCGGAGATATCAATCGCGGTTGCAGCGCTGATTTTCGGATATTTTGCGTTGGGGTCCGGATTGTCCAACGACCAATAGTTGCCCATGATGTCACTGAACTGATTGCTTCCGCGCTGAAATGAATTCAGGTGTGTACCGTTCGTTGCATTGAAGATCTGGTTGCCCTGAACTCCTTCAAGGAAAATGCCGACTTCAAAGTTTCCATATGATACGTTCGTATTCAGGCCATAGAAGAAATCCGGAGTGGGGTTGCCCAGTATTGCCCGGTCAAGTGAGTTTATGATGCCATTCCCATCCAGGTCCTTGTATTTGATCAGACCAGTGTCGGTGAGGCCATCCTCGAGGTATCCGTAGAACATGCCGACCGGCTCACCCACCCTGGCTATGTTTGTACTCGACCACGCAGAAGCCTGCCCCGCGCTGAGGATATCGCTCCCGCCGGCGAGTTCAATGATCTCATTGGTGTTATCCGAATAGCTGGCAGTCACATCCCAACGGAACTTATTACGTGTGATGAGGTCAGCGCCGAGCGTGATCTCGAATCCGCTGTTCTGGATCTCGCCGATATTCTGAAGTATGGATCCGAATCCGACGGACGGAGGTAAAGGAACGGATGCCAGCAGGTCCGTTGTATTTTTCTTGTAGTAGTCGGCTGTAAGTCGGAAGCGGTTGTCAAGAACACCGAGGTCGACTCCAATGTCGACCTGCGCGGTAGTTTCCCATCGCAGATCTGGGTTTGAAATACCTGAAGGACTGAAACCGACTTCGTCAGTCTGATTGGCATAAACGACGCGCACGGAACCCATCCTGTCAAGTGACCGATACGGTGAGAGCGCTGTATTTCCTGTTTTGCCATAGCTCGCGCGCAATTTCAGATCGCTGACGAACAGCAGATCTTTCATAAAAGCCTCTTCCGAGAGCCTCCATCCCAATGCGACCGACGGGAATGTAGCCCAACGGTTGTTAGCGCCGAAACGCGAAGAACCATCCGCGCGAACACTCACTGTCATCAGGTATTTGTCATACAAGGTGTAATTCACGCGACCCAGCCATGATGCCAGCACCCATTCCGAGTAACCGGAGCTCGGCGTGCTGATGATCTCGGCAGCGCCAAGATTATAATTCTGCGTCGTGTTATTCGAGAAACCATTCACGCTTACACCAAAATTCCGGTACATGTCAGTCTGGTAAGTGTAGCCGGCCACGACGTTCAGGCTGTGAACGTCGCCGAAATCTTTCACATAGCTCAGCGTATTTTCGTTCAGAAAGGAATTCCGGTAGACCGCGCTTTGAGAGCCAACGCCGCGGTCAGCGTCAAAGATTATAGGTTCGAAGTAATCGGCGAGGTTGTGGCCGTATTCCAGGCCGAGCAGCGTCTTGAACGTCAGGTCTTTTGTGAGGCTGACTTCAAATGACGTGTTCCCCACAATGAAATTTGAAAGCCCGGTCGTTTGACGTGCGGCAAACAGCAACGGATTTTTCATATCTGAGGATCCAAAGCTGT
>CBFGXV010000106.1:0-7480 GCA_965652755.1 uncultured Chryseosolibacter sp.
GGGCAGTTAGTCTCTATTGCTATCATCTGCCTGCTAACCTATATTAATTCCAAGGGAGTAAAGGAAGGGAAGATCATTCAAACAGTATTTACATCTGCGAAACTATTCGCGTTATTTGGCCTGATCGTTTTTGGTTTCATTTTAGCTAAACAGAGTTTTTGGTCCCAAAACTGGGAAACAGGTTTTAATGCGATGCAGAACCTGGGTGTCGGCGGTGCAGGCGAAGAAGGTTCCGGCTGGACCGAAATCGGTGGTGTTACTTTGTTGGGTGCGATCGCCGCGGCCATGACAGGCTCGCTGTTCAGCAGCGACGCATGGAACAATGTGACCTTCATCGCTGGCGAGATCAGGAATCCTCAGAGAAACATCGGACTTAGTTTATTCCTCGGTACGTTGATGGTCAGTCTGCTTTACATGGCGACGAACCTGATGTACCTGTATGTTCTTCCCCTCGATGGCATTGCCTTTCCGCAATCCGACAGACTTGCCGTCGCAGCCGCGAACCAGATATTCGGTAATCCGGGAATGCATATTATCGCAATTCTCATCATGGTGTCGACGTTCGGATGCAACAACGGGTTGATACTAGCCGGAGCACGGGTTTATTATACGATGGCCAAGGACAAATTGTTCTTCAGACAGGCCGGGCATCTTAACAGAAATGCAGTTCCGGCGTGGGCGTTGTGGGCACAATGCGCTGTCGCATCACTCCTCTGTCTGAGTGGCGAGTACGGGAATTTACTCGACATGATCTCATTCGTGGTCGTGATCTTTTACACGCTTACCATTGCAGGTATTTTTATTCTTCGGAAGAAGCAGCCTGATACCCCGCGTCCTTACAAGGCTTTCGGATATCCGGTTCTTCCTTTCCTCTATATTCTGATGGGGATCACCTTTTGCACGCTGCTCATCATCTATAAGCCGACATTCACGTGGCCTGGTCTCATCATTACACTGATCGGAATACCGATTTATTTTATCGCCGTGGGGAAACGCCGCAGCGCTGAAGACAAAGAGTAATTTTAGGTGAGGTTTACCTGTCAGGCTGCCTGAACGAAGGAGCGCTTCTGAAATGCTCAGCCGATCTGGCTGGCAAGGATCTTCAGTCCCTCTTCGAACGAGCGGGGTTCGTATCCGAGGTCTTTGCGAGCCTTGTCTATGATGAATCCGGTTTTTGGAGGCCTTTTTGCCGGCTGAACAAACTTCGATGAATCTGTTTGGTTGATCAGTGACTTGTCAAGATTGAAGAACTCCGCTGTCCTGATAGCGATATCATATGGCGACAGAAAATCTTTTCCCGAGATGTTGTAGATCCCTTTCGCTCTTTTTGTTGCGGCGAGATGGCAGCCCACGGCGAGATCTTCCGCGAGGGTCGGGGTGCGCCATTGATCGTTGACAACCTGAATGCTCTTTCTTTGCTGCAGGCTGTTTTTCACCCACAAGACGATGTTGGAGCGGCTCATATCGTTCGTGATGCCGAAAACAAGTACCGTTCGGAGTATAGCCCAGGATATTGTGCTGTTTTGAATAACCTTCTCGGCGGCGAGTTTACTCTCACCATAATAGTTCACCGGATTGGGGACCGCGCTTTCATCCAGCGGTCCATGGGTGCCGTCGAAGATAAAATCCGTGGAAACGTGCACCAGGTGGATGTGGAGAGCGTGGCAGGAGCGGACAAGGTGTTCTACCGAAGTAACATTCGCCTTCCAACAGGCCTCCCGTTGGGTTTCACAATCATCCACCTGAGTCATGGCGGCAGTGTTGATGATAACATCAGGCTTTGTAAATCTCAAAAGACTTTCGACGGCGTTGGTGTCGGTAATGTCCAGGGAATGATATTCGCCGCGCTGTATCTTTACCGCGGACCTGCCACGCGCCGTAGCGATGAGGTAAACGTCTTTGTCCTGTTGCAAGAGTTGCGTCAGCTTTTGCCCGAGAAGACCATTCGAGCCGGTAACGAGGATTCTCATTCTGTCAGTCTGTGATTAATCTTTTGGATAAGTGTATCCATATGTTTTTTCAATTTTCCGCCGTGGCACCTCTTCAACGGTAACTACCATTCTGATGTCTTCAACAGGCCGCTCGAATTGATCGCGTGAGGCAGCTGCAATCTTGTCGATTACTTCCAGGCCGCCGATCACTTTTCCGAATACGGTGTATTGTCCGTCGAGCATCGGCGTTCCTCCGACCCTTGAATACTTCTTCAAAGTCTCGGGCGAGATATCTTTTTCCACGGAGGATCCAAGTTGTTTTTCCACAACCGGTCGCAACTTGTCAAGGTAGGCCTTAAACCCAGGTTCATCCCTGTTCTGAATAAAAGTATTGATCGAGTCGCGATAATGGGCGTTCTCCGGTTTTTGAAAGAACTGTTGAAGAGCGCGATTGAATTTCTCGGGATCCACTTTCAACTGTTCTTCCGTGTGTTTTGTCCCATGCACGATGTAGAACTGACTTCCGCTGGATGCGCGATCTGGATTCATCGCATCGCCGAGGCGCGCTGCCGCCAATGCGCCTTTTTCGTGAATGAGACTGGCGTTGAATTCCGCGGGGATGGTATAACCGGGCCCGCCGTTGCCAAGGCGCTGACCCGTCGCGGCCTTTTTGGAATCCGGGTCACCGCCCTGGATCATAAACCCTTCGATCACCCTGTGGAAAAGAAGACTGTCGTAGTAATGTTGGCTTGCCAGCTTGATAAAATTCTCCTTGTGTTTTGGAGTCTCATCGTAGAGGATGGCCACCATGTCACCGTATTTCGTTTTTATAGTGACGAGGTGATCCGATTTTTGAGCGCAGCCTGTGACAAGAAGTGTCGAAATGGCCAGGATTGACAAGAATATCTTTTGCATGAATCGTAATTTTTTTTCTAAACCTTAAACCTAGTTGACCATCTTCCTCCGGATCTCGCTTAAGATCCTGTCACCACCTTTCGCCAACACTTCGTTGGCGATACTCTTGCCAAGATCTTTTCCGTCATCAACGGGGACTGTACGTTTGATCTTAATAACTTCTTTGCCGTCCAGGGAAATGATACCTGCTTTTAACGTCAGCAGGTTGCCTTCAAGCCATGCATACCCAAACGACGGGATGCTGCATCCGCCTTCAAGTGTTTTCAGAAAGGCGCGCTCTGCCCGGATGCAGTCCTCAGTAGGTATGTCGTTGACCCATCTTTGAATGATCTCTTTTTTTTCGAAGCTCAGCTTCTTGTGGCATTCGATGGCGATACTTCCCTGTCCCACCGGCGGAACAAAGTAACTTGTGTCGATCTTTTCCGCGATAAGGTTGTCGTAACCCATCCGGTGCACGCCGGCGTAGGCTAGTATCAGGGCGTCACAATCGCCCGCTTCAAGCTTGGCCAGACGGGTTTGCAGGTTTCCGCGGATGGAGACTGTTTTCGCGTTTGGGTAAAAATGTTTGACGAAGGCCACCCGCCGCGTGGAAGAAGTGCCAATGGTGATATTTTCGCTTTCGAGGCTGAAATTTTTTCTTGTTGTCACCACTACATCGTTCACGATCTCCCTTTCCGTGAAAGCGATCAGCTCAAGTTCATCTGGTAAAGTGGAGGAAAGGTCCTTGGCACTGTGCACCGCAATGTCGATGCTTCCGTCGAGCAGCTTTTCCTCGATCTCTTCGGTGAAGACACCTTTGCTGCCGATCTTTGCAATGGACACATTTAATATCTTGTCTCCGCGTGTTTCGATCGGCACAATCTCCGTCCGGAAACCGGAAGGTTTGATCAGTTCAGCGACGTGGTTGGCCTGCCACAAAGCGAGTTTGCTGCCCCGCGTTCCTATCCGGATTGTTTCATTCATATGGTGAGTGGTGAGTGGTGAGTTGTGAGTGGTGAGTGGTGAGTAGCAAGGCTCATCTTTTAGGCTGTTTGTAATGATATAGTGCTGTCAGTTGCACCTGGATCTTAAGTTTAAACTGAAATCAATTTTTAAAGGTCTGGGCCATCTTTAAAGACAGATCCAAAAAGATCATTTTAGCGCTTCCATTTCTCTCAAGGTGATAGCCGGCATCATTGAGGAGTTGGAAGGATCTTTCAATTTTATTTACATCGAGTACCGAACTGAACTTATGTACGAACTCGCGTTCATCACCTCTTGTGCGATTGATGGCCTCAGCCCCGGAGCGGTATAATAATGTCTCGCGCATCATATTGATGCTGTAGGCGATCATGTTCCGCTGGCTCAGCTTATCCAACGCGTGGTAATCCTCAGCCATGGTGACGAGCGCGCCATACTTGTGAGCAAAGCAGGCGCGCATCCACTCAGTGAAGAAGCCGGTGCTGTTGTCCTGTTCCCGATCGATAAGTTTTATGGCGAGATTGATATTTCCGTCAGCGAGTTGTGCAATGCTGCCGGCTTTGTTTTCCGGAACGCCGTGTTTTTCCTGAAGATAGCGCTCCAGTATTTCATCGGCCAGCAGGGGTACCGTTACAATTTGCGTCCGCGAGATAATGGTCGGCATCAGCTGATCGGCTGCGTTGGTCACGAGTATAAAGAAGGTATTGGGCGACGGTTCCTCGAGGATCTTGAGAATACCGTTTGCGGCTGCCGGGTGCATTGATTCAGGCTGCCAAATGATCATCACTTTGTTCCTGCTCTCAAAGGGTTTTAACGCAAGGGTTTTGATGATCTCGCGACTGGCATCCTTCGAGATGATGGTTAGTTTATCCTCGCCGCCGTAAAAGTTGCACCAGTCATCAAGATTGCCAAATGGCTGTTCAAGCAGGAAGGACCGCCATGACCTGGTGATGTCAGCCTTCAATCGTTCCTCGTCCTTTTCTCCCTTGACATTGCTCAGGGGAAATACGAAGTGTGTATCGGGATGAATGTATTTTGCATTCTTGGAGCAAGCCGCGCAAACTCCGCACGAATCGTCTGCTTTATTTTCGCAGTGCAGGTAGGTGGCGAACGCGAGGGCAAGGGGAAGGTTCAATGCGCCTTCAGCACCCACGAATAACTGCGCGTGCGCGCTGTGGCTGTTCGCGACCGCATCGGTCAACATTTTTTTTACCTCGTCCAGGCCCGGTATCTCTGCAAATTTCATCTTTCTTATGCCGTGGTTTTATGTTCCCAAACCCGGTGCAGGGCGGTCATCCTGTACACATGCTCCAGAATATGTTGCTCCGTCTCGTCGAACTGTTTTTGACGCCGCTCCATGGCCTTGCGGGCAGTCTGAAATGCCTTTTCCAGGTTATATGTCGTAATGCCGCCGACGCCTCCCCACGAAAACGACGGAATATAATTTCTGGGAAATCCATAACCAAAAACGTTTGACGAAACATCAACCACCGTACCGGTGTTAAACATACTGTTGATGCTGCACTTGCTGTGATCGCCCATCATCAATCCGCAGAATTGCAAGCCCGTATTAATGAATGAATTTTCTGCATGGCTCCATAGCTTCACGTCGTCAAAGGTATTTTTAAGATTGGAGGTATTAGCATCCGCTCCAAGATTACACCACTCGCCAATTACCGAGCAACCGAGGAAGCCGTCGTGTGCTTTATTGCTGAAGGAGAACAGCACTGAGTTACTGACTTCTCCTCCGACTTTACAGTGTGGCCCGATCGTTGTATCCCCGCGCATTTTTGCCCCCATGTTGATGTGGCCGCCTTCGCAAAGGGCAAATGTGCCTCTGATCATAGCTCCTTCATCAACGATGCTGTTCTTTCCGAGATACACCGGGCCGTTTTCGGCATTGATGATAGCGGCTCTCGTTGTTACACCTTCCTCCACGAACAGATTATGCTCGGCATAAACGATGGTGTGCCGGTCGGCAATACCGGCTGAAGTTCTGCCGGCCGTGAGTAACCTGAAGTCAACCTTGATCTGAGCGCCGTTTTCACGGAATATCTTCCAGGGCCTGTCAATAATTGTGAGCGGTGTGTCGTAGAAGATCGTATTTCCATCCGTCATATCGCCCCCGGGATTCCGAGCGGCAATAAGAAGCTGGTTCTGTATCAGGAAATGACCCTGTGGTAATGACCTTATTGCGTCTGCGAGTTTTTGATCCGGGCAGATCGCTCCGTTGATAAGCAGGTTGTCATCGGTGTTTATTTTCGGAAATTTCTTTTCCAGATAACCAGCCGTCTGGAACGACGGTTTTGTTCCCAGCCATTTCTCCCATTTTTCGTCAATGGTAAGGATGCCGACCCTGATGTTGCTGATAGGTCGCGTATAGGTAAACGGCAGAAGGTTTATCCTGATTACCGGGTCATCAAATAGGATCAGATTCATTCCGCTCGCATTATAGTCAAATCTTTGAGATGATGAGAACGGCAGAGACCGGGCGTACCAGTTCTCTACCCGGGGCAAAAATAAAAAAGGTCCTCAGGACGAAGACCTTTTCACAGTGCTTATTTGAAGAATAATTAAGCTTTCTTTTGATACTTGTTCTTGAATTTCTCAACACGGCCTGCGGTGTCAACAAACAGCTTTTTGCCGGTGAAAAACGGATGTGAAGCAGAGCTAACCTCGACCTTGATCACAGGATAATCCTTGCCATCCTCCCACTTTATTGTTTCTCTCGGAGCCTGGGTGGAACGGGTCAGGAACTTAATATCTGTTGAGGTATCCCAAAAAACCACTTCTTTGTATTCCGGATGAATGCCTTTTTTCATGTCTTTAAATTGCTTTTTCTCTTAAAGGACTGCAAAGATAGGGATCAGGGACCAAAATCCAATGTGTGGCCGAATAATTTGTCGCAGAAGTAAAGGTTGGTTATTTTTGGTTCCAAAATGGAACCGTTCCAGCGCCGTATGGCCACCATAACGCTCAAAAACATACCGGACCGGCTGTATCAGCGCCTGAAGTATTTCGCAAAACTACACCACCGCAGTCTGAACAGCGAAATTATTTTCAACCTGGAAAAATCGGTAGGCCTGGTCGAGGAGGACCCTGCCGCCCTGCGTCTCCAAACGACCGCGTTCCGGGAACGCCTGGCCAAAAATGCCCTGCTAACCCCGGAGGAGATTGAAAAAGCAATCAAAGATGGGCAGCCATGATCGTTGTTGATACCGCAATCATTGCATCTATGACATTCCCAACCCGGCATTCTGCGGCGGTCCAGTCGTTACACGAAAGGAATCCGGTCTGGGAGGCGCCCCTGATTTGGAAGAACGGTTTTTTGAATGTTATCTCGCTTTATTATCGAAAAAAGATGATCGATTACGAGGATGCTCAGAATGCGCTCACCTTCGCCGAACGTCTTATCGGCCCGCGTGAGCACCTGGTCCCGGCAAAAGCGGTCATGGATGCGGCTTTCCGTTCAACCCGCCCGGCGTACGGATGTGAATTTGTTGTACTGGCTGATCAACTGGGGACCAGATTGTTGACATACGACCGGAAACTGATTGAAGAATTTCCCGAACTGGCAATTACACCGGAGGCTTATCTCAAAGCATAGATGCGAATACTATTAATCCTGGTCTTATTCATTCCGTACGCGGCGATTTCGCAGAGTACCTTTATAC
>CBFGXV010000107.1:0-7434 GCA_965652755.1 uncultured Chryseosolibacter sp.
GAGCTGTATATTCTGAACGGAAGCGATGGCACAGTTCAGAAAAAGGTCAAGGCGAACTTTGATCCCAACTGGGAAGTGGCCATCGCAAATATCAACAATGACGACTGCGGAGAGATCTTCTTTTTCGGACATGCTGACCTACCCGGAAAAACCGAAGATGGGTATTATCTGTACGCCTATGACTGCGATCTGAATTTTATCTGGCGAAGTGAACAAAAGCTTCGGGGTGATCCCATTAATTACGGTCTCGCAGATTTCGACGGCGATGGAAAAGTGGAACTATATGTCAAGGATGAAATATATGATGCGCACACCGGCGTAAGGATCATAAAATCTTCAGCGGCATCATGGGCAAAAGTGAACGGCGGGCCCGTCGCCGTCGACCTTGAAGGCGATGACAAACTCGAGCTCGTACTCGGTTGTGCCATCTACAATGTGAACCTTGGAGCGCGCACGCTGGACGCAGGCTCGCTTTCTCTGGTAAAGAGTGCGCCGGATTATTTCATCCGCAATGAATATAATGCAACCAGCGTAGCCGACTACAATCAGGACGGCTTTTTGGACGTACTCGCATCGGGATCTACAGACGCGCACGGAGAGAACACAACTGTTTTCTTCTGGGATGTCCGCAACAACACCGTATTGACTTACAGCGATCCGATCCCCGGAGACATCACCATCTTCGCCTGCCCGGACCAGACAGGCGAGTATTACAAGGATGGATGGAAGAATGGGACAGGGAGGATTAACATCGGAGACCTGGATGGCGACGGCCGACTGAACGCCTCTTACGTATCCGG
The DNA here is from genome assembly GCA_965652755.1 of uncultured Chryseosolibacter sp. Lineage (GTDB taxonomy): Bacteria > Bacteroidota > Bacteroidia > Cytophagales > Cyclobacteriaceae > Chryseosolibacter. The sequence goes on from CBFGXV010000107.1 coordinate 801, forward strand.
AAAATACTTATACGCCCTTGACGAGAATATGCAGCCCCTGGCATGGAGCCCGAAACTCGTCAACGAGGAAACTTCGGGCCACACCGGATGTACCCTCTTCGACTTCAACGGTGATGGGAAATCCGAGATCGTGTACCGCGACGAGCGATTTCTCTACATCATCAACGGAACGGATGGAAGTATTTACAATCAGCAGGCGTGCGTTTCGCGTACAAATCGCGAGTATCCCATCGTCGCCGATGTGGATGCTGACGGCTCTACTGAACTTTGCGTCACATGCGGGTTCAATGACGCAGAGGCGATCGACAAGTTCTGTGATCTGGGATATTCGCGTTGGTCGCACGTGCGGGTTTTTAAGTCCGGAGGTGATCCATGGGTGCCGGCGCGGCGGGTATGGAACCAGCACGGCTATTTCAACGTCAACGTGAACGATGACCTGACCATTCCCGTGAAACAGCAAAAGCATCACGTGGTGTTCTCTACAGGTAGCTGTACCGTTGGTCCGAATCGTCCGCTCAACACTTTTCTGAACCAGACGCCTTTCCTCAACCGCGACGGGTGTCCTACCTATAAATCACCGGACCTTTCGTACGTAAACAATTCCCTCACCGTAAATCCCCCGAACTGCCCGGGACGCGACTTTACCGTCACCTTCCAGATCACGAACAAGGGCGATATAGCCCTGAGCGGAAGCGTGCCCATCACATTCTATAACGGCGACCCTATGCAAGCGGGCGCGATCAAGCTCAATACTGTATTGGTGCCACTGACGAATTTCGAAGTCGACGACGTTGAGCCACTGAATAACGTCACCGTTACCGGTCCGGGTGGTCCGTTCACATTGTATATCGCACTCAACGACGATGGAACGAGCGTTCCCACACCAATAAGTCTTCCGAACACCAACTTCCTGGAGTGTGATTACAACGACAACATTATCTCTGCTGCTGTAAATCCCAACCCCGTGGAAATAACAGCTTTGAAAGTCCAGGACAATATTAAGTGCGCTGGCAGCGCTTCCTCCAACAATGGCGCCGTGCGCGCTTTCATACCCGCGTCAGGTGGCGGGGAAAATACTACGGAGTATAATTTCTACTGGTCGGCCGGAACCATCGCGAAACCGGTTCCTGCGGACTACACCGGGGCTACTGTTAGTGGCATCGCCGACGGGATCTACACCGTCTACGCCGTGCACAAGACGGCGAAGTGCAGCTCGGTTTCGACGCAGGTCGCGGTAGGGCGCATGGACAAACCCATCGCCGTAAGTATCAGCTTACTTCACGGAGATGACAACTGCTTGCTTGCAAACGGAAGCCTGAAGGCGATCATAAACGATACGGACGGAGACGGGACCGGCGACGCCCCGCGGAACTTTACCTACGTGTGGTATGAGGGAAATGATATTTTTACAGATCCGCAGGTGAGCGTCAACCATACGGCTACGGGACTGAAAGCAAAAACGTATACCGTGGTCGTCACCGATCCTGCGACAGGTTGTCAAAGTATCAACTCCATGGCCGTGCCGGACCTCACCGTCAAGCCTGTCGTCAGTGCTTCCGCCGTCGATATTATTTGCTCCAACAGCAACTCGGGATCTGTCTCGGCGAATGTCGGCGGGAAGACCGCAGGTTTCACATTCAGGTGGTATCGCGGAAGTGTCGTTAAACCATCACCGGATTTTACAGGCAGTACGATTGAGGATCTGCCTGTAGGCAACTATGTCGTGGAAGCGCTGGCAAATGGCTCGCAGTGTCTTTCCGATCCTGTGGTTATTGCGATCAGTCAAAGCCAAAAGCCCGTTATCACCGCGAGCGCCGTTTCGTCAATGACGTCGTGCGATGCAGGTCTGCCTAACGGTTCGGCTATTGCTTCCGTCACTACCGGCATCAGCACTTACTCATTTGAATGGTTCACGGGGCAAAATACACTCACCTCCAATAAGGTAGCGGGAACTGCCACTGTCAGCGCTTTGCCGGCGGGTATCTTCACTGTCAAAGTCACCGATAACGCAACAGGATGTTTCGAGACGGCAGAGGTCAACATCGCTTTCAACGCCGTGAAGCCTTCGCTTGTTCTTACAGGCACAGGCGATCTTACCAATTGTACGACGCCCAACGGAACAATCACGGTCAACGCCTCCTTCGATACACCGGCAGATTATGTTTTTAACTGGTACGATGGCCCATCTGTAAAGGTGACACCGGATTATTCCAACCAGGACAATGTGCTGGAAAATGCGCAGGTCGGAACTTACACCGTGCAGGCAGTCCACAAGAGCAAAAACTGCATCACCGCGCCTGTTGTCGCCTCAGTAAAAGACAATACCCCTTCCATCCAGATCAATCTGAACGCAGCCGTGACGGTACTGCCCAGTGACTGTACCTCACCGGATGGTGTCATGCAGGTTTTTGTCGCAGCACCGGGCAATGTCAACGGCTTTGATGTCCGGTGGTATTTCGGTACGGCTCCGTTTGCTTCCAGCCCTGTCAGAACAGACAACGCTGCGTCCACCTCTACAGCCAACGGTCTGCGCCCGGGTCTCTACACTGTGATCGCAGTCAACCGCGACAATGGTTGCCAGGCATCCGGCCAGTTCAACCTTCCGTTCGCAGCCGCGCACGGCCTCAATCTTATCAGCAAGTTGAACGTCGACCGGTGTGTGCCCGATAATACCGGACAGATCACCGTGCAACTTCTGCCCACTCCCCTTGCAGGATTTGATGAAGGCGATTATGATATTCATCTTTACGCCGGCACAAATGATACAGGCGTGCCGTTGGAAGTGATAACCGGTGTGACCGGCATCATGCAGTACGCAACTTCCAATACGCTTACCGGTGGATTTTACAACCTTGTGGCGATCTCCAAAAATCCGCTTACCGCAGGCTGCCGTTCGGTTCCGCTGATCGTGGAGATTGAGCATCCTGTACAATTCCCTTCCATCGCCGCAGCGCAGGTCAACCCCAATACCAATTGTTCCGGATCTCCTGCCAACGGTTCAGTGTGGCTTAACATCGATGGAGCGACGCCGGAGATGAACTATTCATTTGCGTGGTTCGAGGGTTCATCTGCCAACAGTCCGGCTCTGGGCACAAACACAGGCGGGCTAACAGCTGGGGTTGGAGAGATCGCGAACAATCTTCCCGCGGGTATATATACCGTTGTGGTGACGAACACGACAGCCTCATCGACGGGGTGTTCTTCCACAGCAAGTTTCCAGGTATTTGATACTCCTCCCGTGATCGCCATTGCGGCTGCGGACCTTTCAATAACCGATGTGACGTTGTGTTCGAATCCAAACGGAGCCTCCGTCGTGGTCAACTCGATCCGCGAAGGGACCGCGGCTTCTAACATCGCCGATTACACGTTCCTGTGGAGAGATGCCGATCAGAACGTTTTACCGGACGCGGCGTCGCCAAATACGACTGCGGCGATCTCAAATCTCCCCGCGGGCACCTACTATGTAGAGGCAACGAAGAAGGCCGGTGTTTCAGGGCAGAGCTGCGCCACTGCTCTGGTGGCATTCGAGGTCGCGGATAAGACCATCGGGTCTGTTGATGTGGCGCTGGCGAATATCGTCAGGCCTACACGCTGTCTTCAGCCCGCGAACATGACCGGTGAGCTGCATGCCAGCGCATCCGGAAATAGCATTTCAGGTTACACATACGCGTGGTTCCAGGGGACCGGCACGTCGGGACCTGTTGTATCAGCCTCGCCTGCGCTCACTGGCATCACGATAGCAACGGGAGAACAGGAAATAACTTATACGATCCGCGTGGTTAACAATTCGAACAATTGCACGGTAACTGAAACGTATGTACTCCCGCTGCAAACCGCGACCGTTGAGATCGCAGCTTCTTCAACACCGCTCAGCTTTTGCAAGACTGATAACGGTGGCGTGTTCGCGAATGTGTCAAGTGGCGGAAGCAATAACTATAACTATCTATGGTCAGCCGGGGGCACCGTTAAGTCAACCGCCGATTTCACCGGAAAGCAAAACAACACGCTGCCCTCGGGAAATTATACGGTGGTAGCGGTGGATCGAAACGATGCGTTCTGCTTGTCGCGGCCCCAGACAGTTGTAATTGAAAACCAGCAGGTGTTTCCGACCGCAACTGCCATCGCCATGGAGCCGCTCACCATCTGCGATCCGGCCCGCTCCAACGGTGTCGCGCGCGCCCATGTGGCCAACGATGTCATTCATTACCGGTTTGACTGGTATGAAGGCGAAACTCCGGAGGGCGCTCCCATTTTCACGGGTTCCGAGATCAGCAAGCTGAAAGCCATGACCTATTCGGTAGTCGCGGTCGATCTCGTCACGGGTTGTTCGGATGTTTCGACTGTGTCCATCCAGCAACAGATCCTCCCAGTTCCTGTTCCTGAAATTTTTGTGTTGGGAAATGTCACCAGCTGCGTATCAGCCAATGGCCAACTCAGCGCATGGGTCAATGGCAATACAAGCGATTATATCTTTCATTGGTACAACAAAAAACCTGGCGCGAAAGCAGATACAGCCTCAGCAGATTTCAAAGGTGAGATCTACGGCCAGCTGGCTGCCGGAACCTATTATGTATCCGCGACAAGCAGGCTGACGGGCTGTATCTCTGCACCAAAGAACAATTCTGTGGCGAACGCTCCGGTCTACCCCGATTTCAGCTTCAAAGTGGAGCCCGCATCGTGCCAGGGGGATGACGGCTATCTGGCGATCTACATGCTCAACGAAGCAGATATCAGCAGCGTGGTGTGGGATGTCAATGGCCATGAGGTTGACGGACCAACCCTGCAAAACATCCCCGCGGGAACGTATAGCGTCACCGTTACCTCTTCACTGGGATGTGCGAAAACCCGTGAAATGCAGGTAGACACGGATATCAGGCCTTTCAATGGAGTGTCGAGAAACGGAGACGGGCAAAACGATATTTTCCACATCGACTGCATCGACCTGTTCCCTTCCAACTTCGTGAAGATCTTTAACAGGGCCGGAACGCTGGTGTATGAAGCGGAAGGATATAACAACATCGATATTTATTTTGACGGAAAGTCGAACAAGGGGATCAGCCTCATCGGCAGTAATCTGCCCGACGGAACGTACTTCTACGTCATTGACAAACGCGACGGCTCCAAGCCTGTTGCGGGATACCTGGAAATTGTAAACTAAAGCATGTCAGCGGTCATGAAAAAATATTTCTTAATAACGGCCCTGACAACGGTATTCTTTGCCGACTGCGCGGCACAACAGTATCCGGTATTTTCACAATACTATTTCAACGAACTCGTCATCAACCCCGCGTATGCGGGCAGCCACGTCAAGCTGAGCGCAACGGCGATGTATCGCAACCAGTGGGTGAATTTTGCAGGCGCGCCGAAAACATATAATTTCAGTTCACATACGTCGTTGTTGAAGAACAAGATCGGCGTTGGCATCATGTTCAATCACGACGAGATCGGCAGCTATCGCAACAACCATGTTTACGGCTATTACGCCTACAAACTACATTTCCCGGACGCAACACTTTCCATGGGACTTCAGGCCGGATTCAACCTTGTCGATGCGGATTTCAGCGCGCTTGATCTGCAGAATCCTGACGATGTTTCCTTTCAGGACCTGACCAGCGAATTCAAACCGAATTTTGGCGCCGGACTCTACTACAACAAAGACAAATATTTCATCGGCATTTCCGTGCCATTCATCCTCAATAACAAATTGGTTAATTCCTTCGAAGCACTGGCAAGCGAGATCCGCGAAGCGCGTTATTACTTTATCCGCGGCGGTATGATCCTTCCGCTCGACCGAATGAACAAGGTGAAGATCAATCCGTCCGTGCTCATCCGCGCGCAGGAAGGCCAGCCGCTGAGCTTTGATATCAACAATTCCATCATCTTTTATGATATCCTGAGCGTGGGCGGTTCTTACAGGCTCGGAGATTCCTTTATATCCTTCATCGACCTGAAGATCAGTGAAAAGATCCACTTCGGATATTCGTACGACTGGACATCGTCAGACCTCAATGGTTTCTCGAACGGTACCCACGAATTCATGATCAATTTCCGTTCGATCCTGCGCGGAGTTCATAAAGATCCCGAATGCCCGCAATATTACCAGTACCGTTAGTGAACGCTTCTGTACGTCTGAGAAAAAAAACGAGGGATTAGCCCGGATGCTTTAATTGGATGCAGTGTTTGCGCAATTCCGCTTGCGTATACCCCCTGCGTGGTCTATTGTCTTACGCTTGTGGTTGTTGTCTCCACATCCGATGTGCCAGATCCCTCATCCGGCTGGCTGGCCAGAAGGATCCGCATTTTGCGCCGGTAAAGCATCTGAAGAAAAGTTTCCGGCGGCGGGGCGCTCAGTGTGTCCGCCTGCATGATCGAGTCGCGTTGCCACACTGTCCTTTCGATCTCTGTCAAAAGATGATCGTCCAGTTCGTAAAGGTCGCACTCGAGTTTGCGGCTGATCTTGTAAGGGAGCTGGGGGAACTTGGCCTTTGAGATAGCCTTGTATGTTGCGTCCTTGTTGATCTTTTCCATAAAATACGCAACCATGGGCAGCGCTGTGTTTGAGCCCTGGCCCAGATAGGTGCTTCTGAAGCGGATGCGCGGATCATCTGCTCCCACCCATGAACCAATGACCAGT
>CBFGXV010000108.1:0-7416 GCA_965652755.1 uncultured Chryseosolibacter sp.
ATATTGACGAATCAGATTGTTCAGGCTCCGTGCTTCAGCCATGGGGTGGCTTTTGGCTGGAGGATGGAATTGCATTGCGGGCAAACAACGGGTCAACTTATAATTTAGCAGCTGCTATCGCCCCGGGGACCGGCTCTGGCTCCGGGGTGGGCGGCTCTATGGCGCGCTTCACGATCAGTGGCAATCACCTGTATCTTCTCGACGGAGCATTCCTTCAGGCTGTCGATGTGGAAGTTGAAACAAATCCGGTGGCTAAGTCCGAAACATTTTTAGCGTGGGATATTGAAACGATCTTCCCCTACAAGTCAAACCTTTTCATCGGATCCAGAAGCGGAATGCATATCCTTGACATCACCACGCCGGAAGCGCCCGCGAAAATCAGTACGTATGAACACGTCAGGAGTTGTGATCCGGTAGTGGTAGATGAGGATTATGCCTATGTCACGCTGCGTTCCGGCACGGCTTGCCAGGGTTTTACAAATCAGCTGGAGATCATTGACATCTCTAATCTCCAAAGCCCCCGGTTATTGCAGACCTACCCGATGACAAACCCGCATGGTCTCGGGATCGACAACAAGACACTATTTATCTGTGACGGTGATGACGGACTGAAAGCCTTCGATGCAACGGACATAAACAAGATCTCGCAAAATCAGCTTGCTCACTACAAAGACATCAATGCCGTGGACGTCATCCCGTTCAATAACATTCTGATGATGATCGGCGAGGATGGAATCTTCCAGTACGACTACAGCGATCCGAAGGCGATCCGCATGCTGAGCAAGATCGCAATACACAATGAACTATAACGTTCTCACCGCACTCCTCATTTACTGTCTTTCTTTTACCGCTTCCGCACAATCGGACTCGACTGCTTCCGTGTCGCCATTCGTCTCACTGCACGCAGGTACCTTGATGGGGAAACCCGGAAAAGGAACGTCATTATCCCTCACGCTTACCCCCGGACTGCGGTTGAATCGTGTTGCTTTTGTGGTAGGCAGCGGATATGACACGTACGCGACATGGAGAACACTACCGGTATTTGCCGGTGTCGGTTACGATTTTTTGAAACGTCCCGATTATGTTTTCTTTGTCCAGTTTCACACGGGCTACTCCAAGGCGTGGAATATTAGGACCGGCGATTTTAACCCGCAGTACAAGAATGAAGGTGGATACTTTTACCACCCGTTCATCGGATGTCGCCTTGCGCACGGAAAGGCGAAGATCTATTTTACAGCCGGATATAAATTCCAAAACCTCACATACGAGGAAGTTCCGCGACCGACCTGGGGCGGTGGTCAGGTCAGGAAAACTGTGGTTGCCGATATGCAGCGGTTTTCCGTTCAGATCGGGATCGGGATCTGATTGCAGGCGTGTTGCCCTGGTGCCTGCGACTCACCGATCAATGCGCGAAATCAGGCGGTCAATTGATCGATCGCTGTCGCTAATTCTTCCCACTTCGAGTTCGCCTCGTTCAATTCTTTGTTTACCTGGTTGAATTTCTCCTGGACGACATTGAGTTTGCCAAAGTCGGAGTATATCTCCGGCAGGGTCATTTCAGATTCGAGCTTTGTCTTATCAATTTGAAGTTTCTCGATCCGCTCTTCCGTTTTCTTCAGCTCTTTCTCGAGATTTTTAAGCTGCAGATCCTGTGAAGGCGTTTTTTCTTTCACCGGCTCTGCTTTCTTTTCAGGCTTGGTTTTTTTTGTCTCCTCGCCGGCAGCCTGACCGCTCGCGAGATTTTTCTTTCGCCAGTATTCATACTCATCGTATGTCCCTGGATATTCCTTGATCTGCTTGTCTTCAATGTACCAGATCTTGTTTGCGATCCTGCTTACAAAGTGGCGGTTGTGAGAGACGACGACAAAACTTCCCTGATACTGTTGCAGCGCCTGGATCAGGATGTTTTCGGAAATAAAGTCAAGGTGGTTGGTTGGCTCATCCAACAGAAGAAAATTAGCTTCTGATATAAGGGTTTTCGCAAGGGCGACGCGGGATTTCTCTCCGCCGGAAAGCACCTTGATCTTTTTGAACTGATCTTCGTCAGTGAAGAGGAAACAACCGAGAACATTTCGCAACTCCTGTTCGGTTTTTCCGGAGCCAGCCTGCTTGAGCTCTTCCAGTATTTCATTTTCAACATGAAGCGCTTCAAGCTGATGCTGCGCATAGAATGCGCGGATGACGTTATACCCCATGGTCCGCTCCCCCTCGATCGGTTCGGTGCCTGCGATGATCCGGAGGAGTGTGGACTTCCCTTTTCCATTGGCTCCGATCAACGCGATCTTATCCGTCCGTTCAATGGCGACGGACGTGTCCTTCAGTATCTCCAGGGGGCCGTACGACTTGGAGATATTCTTCAGGTTAATGATAAAACGTCCGGGCTGCTGGCTGAACCTGAACCGGAAATTGACTGCGGCCGTGTCGTCAACTACTTCCTCTATCTTGTCCATCCGCTCAAGCGCTTTAACGCGCGACTGCACCTGTCTTGCTTTTGTCGCTTTAGCTTTGAAGCGTTCGATGAATCGTTCAGTCTGCTTGATCTTTTGTTGCTGGTTTTCATAGGCATTCTGCTGAATCTCTTCGCGCAGTTCTTTTTCTTCCAGATAGAAAGAATAGTTGCCTTCATAAGTCACGAGCTGGCTTTGGGTCACCTCAACAGTTTTCGTCGCGACGTTGTCCAGGAAAGTTCGGTCGTGCGACACCACCATCACCGCACCTTCGTAGTTCCTGAGGTAATTCTCGACCCACTCAATGGAGGGAAGATCCAGGTGGTTGGTTGGCTCGTCGAGCATGAGCATGGAGGGCTTTTCGAGGAGAAGTTTGGCGAGCATGACGCGCATGCGCCAGCCTCCGGAAAATTCCTTGAGTGGGCGGTGCAGATCTTTCGTTGAAAATCCGATGCCTTCAAGCACTTCTTCGGCCTTGGCCTGCATGGAATATCCATCGAGGTGTTCGAATTTTTCCTGAAGCTTTGTAAGCTTCTCTACAAGTGCATCCGAATACTCCGTTTCAAGCTTATGAAGGATGTGTTCGATCTGCCTCTGCGTGTCTACAGCGTCCTTGAAGGCCTCCATTGCCACCGTCACAATAGCGTCCTCTGACTGGTAGGAGAGAAGGTCCTGATTCAAGAAACCGATCGTACAGTCGTTGCTCTTGCTGATACTGCCGGCATCAGGTGTGATATCGCCGTTGATGAGTTTTAGCAGGGTGGACTTGCCCCTCCCATTTAATCCGATAAGACCGATCTTATCTTTGGGTTTGATGAACATACTGGCATTTTCATACAGGGCCCGTCCACCGATATAGTAAGAAAGATTTGAAACAGAGATCATGGTTTTATGTTAGAAAGCGGCAAAAGCGCTTTGATTGGGCAATTTTCAGCATATCGACTGAAGGGTTAAATAATTAAACCGCAAAAATAATCACTAATGAGCTCTCATCACAGCATTTTAGCGCGATAACCCATGGAGAAGGAGAACTGGTGGCCCGATTTTGTGGACATCCTGGATTTACAATCAAAAAATTGCTAAATATCACAATCATCACGCCTATGAAAACGCTCAGCTTAATCTTACTTGCTTCCGTCTTTTTTTATTCAGGCTGTGAAAATCGATCGGAACAGACCTCGGAGGAAAAGCAACAGTCAGTTTCAACTGCAACTTCCCCCGACAACAGCCAGCCAGCAATCACGGATAAGTCGCGCGAATTGCCACTTGACAGGGTGAAGCTTCCTCCGGGATTCAAGATCGAAATCTTCGCAGAGGTTGACAACGCACGGTCACTGGCGGTCAGCCCTTCAGGAATTGTATTCGCAGGCAACCGGAATGGCGATAAAGTCTACGCCGTGCAGGACAGCGACGGCGATTTCAAAGCCGACAAAAAATGGGTTGTCGCCACTGGGTTGAACTCTCCGAACGGGGTTGCGTTCAAAGATGGAGATCTGTACGTCGCGGAGATCAGCCGCATACTGAAGTTCCCTGACATCGAAAGGAAATTGAATAATCCGGGTAGGCCGGAAGTTGTGGCAGATGATTACCCCACTGAAACACATCATGGATGGAAGTATATTGCTTTTGGGCCGGATGGGAAACTCTATATCCCCGTCGGCGCGCCCTGTAATATTTGTGATAGCGACGAAGAAATATTCGCAAGCATTACGCGGATGAATGCCGATGGAACAGGAAGGGAGATCTACGCGCACGGCGTTCGAAACACTGTTGGGTTCACGTGGCATCCCGAATCGAAGGAACTGTGGTTCACTGATAATGGAAGGGACATGATGGGCGACAATATTCCGGATTGTGAACTAAATCGCGCTCCGGAGAAAGGGTTGCATTTCGGTTATCCTTATTGTCACGCGGGATCTGTAAAGGATCCCGAGTTCGGCGGAAAACGTCCATGCAGTGAGTTTGTGCCTCCAGTGCAGAAGCTCGGCCCGCATGTCGCCCCGCTGGGACTGAAATTCTACACAGGTAAAATGTTTCCGGATGCTTATCGTAACCAGGTCTTTATAGCGCGACATGGCTCGTGGAACCGCTCGAAAAAGAGCGGCTACGATCTGACGATGGTAAAAATAGAGAACAACAAATCGCAGGGCGTTCAAACATTTGCAAGCGGGTGGCTGGACGACGCATCACAGAAAGCCTGGGGCCGGCCTGTCGACGTGTTGATGCTTGACGATGGTTCGATGCTGGTTTCAGATGACACGGGAAATGTGATATACCGTATCTCGTATGCAGCAAACTGATCCGGCTCGTCGACCTGATCTTCCGGCTCGTTAGCACTGATAATTTCTGAAGATGTATCCTATTCTATTTGAGGCGGGATCAATAAACGTTTACAGCTACGGGCTGATGATAGCCATCGGCATCGTTGCGGGCATGTCATATCTTGTTGTTGCAGGCAGGAGGGAGGTTGGGCTCACCTTTGATCAGGCGAATATGTTGTTCCTCGCAATCTTTCTTGCTGCAGTAGTCGGCGGGAAGCTTTTTCTCTTCCTGGAAAATCCTGCTCATTACATCGATCACCCGGCAGATCTTGTCAGCGGACGTGGATTTGTTTTCTACGGCTCGTTTCTACTTGCCATTCCAACGATGTGGTGGTTTTTCCGGAGTTACAAACTTCCCGTCTATCGGATGCTGGATATAATGGCGATCACCACTTGTCTGGTTCATATGTTTGGCAGGACGGGTTGCTTCCTCGCCGGTTGTTGTTACGGCATACCTACAGATTCCTGGATCGGAGTTGTATTTACTGACCCGTTATGCTATGCCAAACCGCTTCACACACCCCTCGTACCAACTCAGTTGCTCGAGGCATTGTATATCTTCTTTGTGATGTTGTTTTTACTGGTTCTGAAGAAAAGAAGAAGGTTTTATGGGCAATTGTTCTTAAGCTATTTATTGCTCTATGCCGCGGGACGTTTTGTTTTGGAATATTTCAGAGCTGATGCAGCGCGCGGCTTCGTCATTGAAGATTACATTTCGCATTCGCAGTTCATTGCTTTATGTGTGGCCGTTGTCGTGGTGCTGATATACAGGAGATGGGCAAAGCGAACCTTCGAGTCTGCGGTCGTTTCCAAGGCAAGCTTCGGCGGGCGAGGGAATGCCTAATGCCTAATGGAGTTCTCTAACCCAGATGTTTCTGAAGCTGGTCGGGTTCCCGTGATCCTGGAGCCGCAAGGATCCTTTTCCGTGCGCGACGATCTTTGGCTTTCCGATGTATTCTGTTGTTCCCTTGATCTCGGTATTGTGGTGGATGAGAACACCATTATGAAAAACCGTGATGCGACCGGGGGTATTCAGGCTTCCGTCCTGGTTAAATTTCGGAGCGATAAAGACTGCGTCGTAGGACTGCCATTCGCCCGGGGGGCGGCTCGCATTGACCAAAGGCATCGACTGCTTGTAGATTGATCCAGCCTGGCCGTTGGAGTAGGTCCGGTTATTATATGAATCTAATACCTGCAGTTCATACATTTCACAAAAAAAGATCCCGCTGTTACCGCGGCCCTGACCTTCGCCCTCTACTTTTGCCGGTGTCCTCCACTCGATATGGAGTTGAATGTCACCGAAGGTTTGTTTCGTTTTTACATCCCCGGTTCCTTTTGCTACCGTCATGGCTCCGTCACCAACAGTCCACCGCGCAGCATTTCCTTTAGCGTCTACCCAGTTGTCGAGATTTTTTCCGTTGAACAGAACGATAGCGTCAGAGGGTGGGGCGGAAGCATCCTTTCCCGGCGACACGATGGGAGGTTCCGGTTGCCAGACCTCTGTGTCTTTGGGGTCCGGTTTATCCTGGGAAAAAGCAGTCATGGTCATTATCAGAACAAGAGAGACACATAAGCAGTATTTCATAGCTATAAGGGTTGATCTAAAATTAATATACCCGATCTTAAGCCCGGTGCATCAGACTTTAATTTATCAGGATGTCAAAAATCATCTGCAATATCCTCAACTTTTTTGCCTTTGTCATCCTTCATCATCTTCAGGATCTGGTAGGAAGTGAACGTCATTTCCAGCTGGTTTCTTGAGAAGGATCTGAATTTAAGGATGAGTGTATTTCCTTTCCAGAAGTATGTCTCTTTCTTGAGGTCATAATCCGCGGGGCCGTATATGGACTCGAGGGCTTTCATCAACCGCGGGTCTTTTTCGGTCACGACGTTGATCTGGTATACCAGGTCATTGTAGGTCTTGATCTCGACTTTAGTCACGGGGACCTCGCCGATCTTTTCATAGTCCGCATGCGACACACTGTACAATTTTGCTATGAACTGCTCCTGTTCCTTGAGCTCTTTCTTGAATTTTTTTTCACCTTTTACAGAGTCAATTGTAAGGCCGAGTTTCAGATCCTTGAATCCGTTTCTGCGTTCAAGTTCGGCTATATCCTGGCCAGATGCGGCGATACAGGTGGCAAGGGTGAATAAAAGCAGGGTGAATCTTAGCATTGCGGTTAGTTAGGGAACTTAAACGGTATAGAAACTTTCACGTTATCCCACATTATCAAAAGGTCTGCCACTTCGTTGCGTTGGTCGAAAGCAATGGTGAAAGCCTCATAGATCTTGTCTGTGGTTTGGGGAGGGACATCGAAACGCCACAGATCCTTTTTGGGATTGTAATTATAGGCGCCCCACATTCCTACGTCGGTATTGATAACGATCGTCCATTTGTCTTTTTCCGGTATCGTGAATAATGAGTAGGTGCCGGCTTTCAGGAGTATATTATTGACCACGATATCTTTTGTCGTCGTGATCTCGGTTGCTTCGTTCGCGCCAGTGCGCCATATTTTTCCGTAGGGCACGAGCTCGCCGAAAATCTCCCGGTTCTTTTTTTGAGGCTGGCTGTAAGTGATTTTTACGTAGTGATCCTGATAGCGAACTGCGGCGATAGCCAGTGGACTGGGCCTCAGCTTCAGCAATTC
>CBFGXV010000109.1:0-7383 GCA_965652755.1 uncultured Chryseosolibacter sp.
GATGGCCTCATGGGGCAGCCCGGGGAATTTTACCTTGTCCGGATCGCCCGGCGCGCCGCGGTTCAACCATATTTGCGCGCCATACTCACCCATTGGGGCAGCGGGTGCGGGCGTTGTTGAGTACGCTACCCATCCCTCGGGCAGGATCCGCTCGCCGTTAACAACCCCGTCGTTCAGGTACAACAGACCGAGTCGCGCCCAGTCGCGCACCGAGCCGTATCCATACGAGGATGCGACAAACGTACCGGATGCATCCGCTTCCAGCAGCGCATGGTACATCCCGGTTTTTTCGAAAAGCTCCTGGTATGGAAACGCGTGATAATCTTTTTCTCCGACCGTTCTCCGGATGATCAGGGAAAGAATATTCGTCGTCCCACTCGAATACTGAAAGTACTTTCCCGGTTCGTGTTCCAGTTCGCGGCTTATCGCATAGGCTGCCTTATCATCACTGTGAATAAACATGTTGTGAAAATCGGCGCCCGGCAGGAAGTAGCTCTCTGACCATGCAAGCCCGCTGCTCGCCTGCAGCAGATGGTTTAATGTGATGTTTTTTCGTTCATCATTCATCCATTCGGCCACAGGGGCGGGATCTTCAAGCCGGAGCTTTCCCTGTCTGACGAGGATACCGATCAGGGCGTTCGTTATGCTCTTTGTCATCGACCAGCCCGTCATAATTGAATGTTGATTAAAGCCCGCCGCGTACCGCTCGCTGACGATCTTCCCGTTGTACACAACCACTACACCGTGCGTGTGGATTGGGTTTTCATGATCCTGTTCCTGAAACGCGGCTTCCACGACTTTGTCTATTCCGTGCCGGTCTATGTTTTTCGCAGTTGTGAATGCGTACAGATCGCCCACAGGCCATGGGATCGTATCCTGGGCAGGATAATTCCTGGCGGGAGTATTCAAACGTTGACTCCGCACATCCTCTTCCCTCGTTTCAGATAACAATGTGCACCCGAGTCCCTTGCGGTATATCGCCTTGCTGGTTTGCCATAACAGCTGCGCCGTAACCGAAGAGTCTTCATTGTTGATGTTATAATCAATTTCTGACAAGCCCGGGAACACCTGAAGTTCCTTTCTTACAACGCTTTCGGGTGTTCTCCCTGCTACGTAGATACATGAGCAGAGCGTCTTTGCCGCCATCCCGCCCATAATAGGGGGGAAGCTGACGAGCACATAGACAAGCAGCACAATTATCATTGTGGCAGAGAGGATCGCCAAGGCTGTGAAGAATTTTTTCATATAGTGAACTTAAACAAATTCAGAAAATTTCCGGTGATTTGAACATGGCGTCATCATTAAAAAAGGTAGGGGACCTTAAAACATTTCTGGACGAAAAGGCCGAGTTTTTCAATGCGCCAGCGTTCATTGAGAACGATCCTATCAGCATTCCGCATATGTTCTCGAAAAAACAGGACATTGAGATCTCCGGACTTTTCGCCGCCGTGCTTGCCTGGGGACAACGGGTCACGATCATCCGGAAGTGCAGGGAGTTGATGCAGTGCATGGAGAATGATCCACACCATTTTATTATGAACCATCGCGAAAAGGACCTCAGGGTCTTTGAGGATTTCAGACACCGCACATTTAATGGAACGGATACACTTTACTTTATTTCAGCGCTTAAGTTTATCTACAACAAATATCCTTCCCTTGAGGACGCCTTTATCGTTCCCCCGTCAGAAATGACTGTTGAAAAAGGGCTTATCGGGTTCCATCATCTTTTCTTCACCCCGGACCACCCGAATCGGACTAAAAAGCACGTTGCCACTCCCGAGCGCAAATCCACCTGCAAACGTATCAACATGTATTTGCGGTGGATGGTACGGCGCGATAAAAAGGGTGTTGACTTCGGACTGTGGAAGAGAATTTCACCTGCACAGCTCGTGTGCCCGTGCGACCTCCATGTCGACAGGGTCGGGAGAAAGTTAAAGCTTATCAGGCGCAGGCAGACGGATTGGCTTACCGCACTTGAGCTCACCAATAATTTGCGAAAGTTTGACCCTCTTGATCCGGTGAAATATGATTTCGCCCTGTTCGGCCTTGGCATCGAAGGATGGGCACCCCGTTAGGCCGTTGTCATTTGGCGTTGGCGGAAACGACCTGCCACGTCCCGCGATCATCTTTTGCATACGACAAGCCGTTGCTCATATCATGCACTTCGCGGCCGCCCTCCATACGGCTGCTTTTTTCATAAACGCGAATGCCGTTATTCTCTCTTGTAAGGAAGTTCACCAGCGCGTTGAGGGTGGGTGGAACATCATCCAGCCACTGATCGTCGCTTTCTCTGACAAATGCCTGACTCATACCTGAAATTTTTTACGGGATGTTAAAAAACCGCGCCGTGCCTTGTAGCCGGGACAAGTCCCGGCGTGAGCGATCCGCTGATAAAACCGGTTGCCGCGAAGCAGGAAGAACCGGGAAGATCTTCCTGGAACCATTGAGCTGGCAAAGACCGCATCTCCCGGAAACTGAATTTTCATGTTCGCTCAAGACATATACATGCCTGAAGCGGGAACCGTTCGGGTAAAAAAGAACCGTTGAATAAATGTGTTCATAAAAGTTATCATAAATTCACACATTTAAATTAATCATGAGTATTGAAACAATTATTGTTCTGATCTTTTGTCTCGGATACACAGCGATCGCCATTGAGCACAAAATATATATCAACAAGACGGCATCTGCCCTTTTTACAGCGGTATTATGCTGGACGGCCTTCGCCGTTGCGGACCCGCCTGAACGCGTTCTGAGCAGCGAAGCGTACCATGAGTTCGTCGGGCATGTAACGGGCCACTCAACCGAAGAATTATTTCGCGGTTTTGTGATCTCTGAACTTTCCCATCACCTTGCGACGATTTCCGAAATTCTTTTCTTTCTCCTGGGCGCCATGACAATTGTGGAGCTGATCGATGCGCACCACGGGTTCAGGACGATCACGGACCGTATCAGAACGAGAGATCCCAGGGTGCTCTTATGGATCATATGCTGGATTACTTTTTTTCTCTCCTCCATACTGGATAATCTCACTACCACGATCGTTATGGTTTCCCTTATTCGCAAGCTGATACCTGATCATAAGCTGCGTTTGTTCTTTGCGGGCATGATCATTATCGCGGCCAACGCTGGAGGTGCCTGGACCCCGATCGGCGATGTTACAACTACTATGCTCTGGATCGGAGGACAGATCACTACACTGAATATCATGCAGACACTTCTTATTCCCAGTATGGTTTGTATGCTCGCCCCGCTTTTTTATCTGAACTTTACATTGCAAATTGATACTGTGTCGGCGCCACACAGCAAGGTGGCATCCCATACATCTTCCGGCGATGGCAAGCGTATTCTCTTTCTCGGCATCATGGCGCTGGTGTCTGTTCCCGTTTTCAAAACATATACGCATCTCCCGCCGTACATGGGAATGCTGGGAGGGCTTGCTGTTTTATGGATAGTGTCTGAGTTCATGCATCCTGATCTCGATGATTCGGAAAAGAAGAAATACACCGTCGCGGGTGCGCTTACGCGAATCGATGTTCCCAGTGTATTGTTTTTCCTCGGTATACTTCTCGCAGTCGGAGCGCTTGAATCGATGCAGATCTTGAATCACTTTGCGTCATTTCTTTCGGAGACCATCGGTGATAACCGGATCATAATAACGTTGATCGGATTTCTTTCTGCTGTGGTTGACAACGTGCCCCTGGTTGCAGCCAGCATGGGTATGTATAGTTTGGATGTTTACCCTCCCGATCACATGGTCTGGCAATATCTCGCTTACTGCGCAGGAACTGGTGGCAGTATACTCATTATTGGATCCGCGGCCGGTGTGGCTGCAATGGGGATGGAGAAAATTGACTTTATATGGTATTTGAAAAAGATCAGTTTCATCGCTTTGATCGGCTATCTCGCAGGCGCTGCAACGTACCTGCTATTGCAACCTTTGCTGGGAAATTAACCTCTCGTTGAATTTACAGCGCTGCCGCCTTCCCGCCTCTGAAAACAGCAGTGATCAAGCGGCTTTTTTTTGTGAAAAGATCTTTCATGGTCGCTCAACATATTTGCATTCTTTGGCATGGCATGAAATTATTTTGTTCATGCTGTGAATCATAAAATCAATTTCACTCAAAGGCTATATGAAAAAGATAATACTACCACTCATCGGTTCAATGCTTATCAGCGTCTGCACCGTTCAAGCGCAACAGGAGGAACCAGCGGGTACCGCGAAATCAAAGTCAAAGACAAAACAACAGAGGGAGCACACGCAGCACGATCGCAATCAGCCTGGTCAGGATCAGACAGATCGCAATCAATCATGGCAACAGCAGTCAGATCGCAGTCAAGGAAATGATGCGTATGCAAACCAGGGAATGGTGATCATCGAAAAGGAGCAGATCCCTGAGTCATTGAAAAAAACTTTGAAGGATGAAAAATATGCCGGTTGGGAGAACGCCACCATTTACCACAACACCAGCACAGGAGAATATGTTATTGCTCCGAAGGCTTATCGTTTCGATGATGACGGAAAAGAAATCGAATTGACGGATGCTGATCGCAATGTTTATGGTCAGGGAAGACCGGGTCGTTATTCAAGTGGTGACCGCAACAGGGAATACTCAGACCGTACGCGGTCCGGTATGGGCGATCAACGGCAGAACAATGACCAGCAGCGTGACAACAATGGAACGACTACAAGTGATCAGTCGGGCAACCAGTCGACAGATCAAACATCACGCGACCAGTCTTATAACAGTCAGTCGCAGGATCAATCCGACAATTCATCAACCGGCGATCAGCAGAAGCCTTCTTCCGGTTACAGATCCGGTCAGGAGTCGCAGACTGAGGGCGCGGCACAAGATGATGATACCAGAACTGGTAACGACACTCAGAATAATGCTTCTACGCAATCCCAATCCCGGCAGAATAGCCAGGATCAATAAATAGATGTGTTAAACCTAATCAAAAACAGAATCAGAAAAAAAGGAAGAACAGATTGGATTTAATTCAAAGGTAAGGACGCCCGCAAGGCGTCCTTACCTTTTTTAAGCCTTGCGCGTTTACGATTTTTTCCAGGGGCCTGTGATTGCAACAGTAAGTCCGGCTCCCTGGATATTGACAAAATATGTTTCACCAGATGGAGAGAAAACTCCTCCTGCGAATTCGCTTTCATATCCGACATTTTCCGCAAGCTTGTAATATTCACCCGAAGGTGTAATGCCGACGACGAACGGGTGTGGTGCATCTTCGCACAAAACAACATCGCCCCAGGGCGCAACGGTCAGGTTATCGCAACTCTTCAGGATTTCCTTGTCGCGGGATTCTGCAAACAACTCGAGTTTTCCCGGTGAGTTCTTTTCCGCGGCTGTTCCTTCCGCGGAACTGGGAATGTAACGGAACACCTGGCCGCTGGAAATATGTCCGCCATTCGTGCAGGCGAAATAGATCTCATTTTTCCCATACCACATACCTTCCCCGCGTGCAAAAGAAGCGGCCCCTTTGCTGAATCCCTGCAGCCGCAGATCGTCCTCGGGTGATTCAACATTGGTGATATCGATCCATTCGACGTCCATCATCTCACGAAGGGGAATTTTAGGTGTGGTCAAAGTTTCCCAGTTTCGAGTGTCAAAGCTTTTCTGCCCGGCAATAGCAAGCGCCTGAAGTTTTCCGCCGTTATGGAGTTTTCCCGGTGTGTTCGGAATGTAGCGGTAGATGAGACTGTCGCCGCGATCTTCCGTGAGATAGACAATTCCGGTGCGGGGGTCAACGGCCACCGCTTCATGGTTAAATCGCCCCATCGCTTTGATCGGGAGCGGATCGCATAATCCAACTTTTTCCGTCGCGGGAACTTCAAAGACATAACCGTGATCCTTTTCAGCCTGGCCTTCGTACGCTCCCGCCTTGAAGGTTGTTTCTTCACACGTGAGCCACGAGTTCCACGGTGTTGGCCCTCCTGCACAATTGCGCGCCGTACCTGCGAGACTCAAAAATTGTTTCTCGATCTTTCCTGAACGCGGATCGTACACGAATGTACTCGTTCCACCTAACGAAGGCAGCGTCTTCTTTCCATAGTCGTAAAACCTGTCCGGACTTATTTTATCCAGTAATTCGTTGTTTGTACCGAACGCACCATTTGCAAAAAGCTCGGGACCGTTTTCATGATTTCTCACGACGATCACGCGGCCTTTCTTTCCCTTAAACGCAGCCATACCATCGGACGCGCCGGGTAAAAGCAAGCCATCGTCCATCTTCTCGCCCTTTCTGCTAATGATCTTATAGGTGAAGCCCTTTGGCAGATTCAGAATCCCTTCCGGGTCACTCATCAGTTCGCCGTATCCAACATTCGGACTTCGCACCGATGCCGCCTGGGCAGGGGTTTGAACCCAGCGGTTTAAACCCATAAAACCGAGTGTCGCGATACCGCCAACTTTAATGAAATTTCTTCTGGATGTCATGTGATGCTGCTTGTTTACAAATGATTTAAGCGTGGAAAGGTAAATAAATCAGCCCGGACAAAGAGCGTGTTTTCCGCTACAGGATGATGATTTCGCGAAAACTTAATATTCCGATCATAATAAGTACTTTTTAAGGCAATAAAAAAACGTGGACGGTTATTGCTTGTGGAAATTGTCCTGTTCTTTATCCTCGAGCCAGTGATACTCCATTTCGAAAGCGACCTTCCGCGCGAACGCCACACCATGTCTGTCGCTGAGGAATCCGAAGGTCATGTCCATGCCAGCGCTGACTCCGGAGGAGGTGTAGTATTTGCCGTCCACAGTCCAGCGGGCCTCTTTGATCCATTGCACGTTGTCTCCGAAAGATGTAGCCCAGTCAAACGCTTTTTTGTTTGATGTTGCTTTTTTGCCGTCGAGCAGTCCGGTTTTAGCCAGCAATGCACTTCCTGTGCACACTGTCAAAACATACCGGGATCTCTCCGAGACTTCCCTGATAGTTGAAATGAATTTGTCGTTGTCAACTTCTTTCCTCGATCCCGGTCCCCCCGGTATCAAAAAAATATCCGCGCCCCCTATAATATCGTGGAGGCTTTGGGTTTCGATGCAGATGCCGTGATGATTTCTGATCACCTTGCCTGCCTGCGAGTAGAAGCTGACCGTGTATTGGTCTCGTATCCGGCCGAGGATCTCAACCGGACCGAAGACATCGAGGGTTTCAAACTCGTCAAACAGAAGGATTGCTACATTCATTTCGCGGGATTATTTAACGCACGGTGTTTCGCGCTTCACGCATAGGATAACAGAAAAGTACAAATTCATTCTTCAAAGCGCAAACGCTTTTCACTTGCTCCCTATCATGAAACATGTAGCGGAGCGGTGATCGTATGTTTCGGGGATCAGGTTCTTGGGCGTACCTACGCTGCGCGGACGGTAG
>CBFGXV010000110.1:0-7379 GCA_965652755.1 uncultured Chryseosolibacter sp.
TGCGATATGCTTTTTGAAGGTGCAGGGGCACGGGATAATAGATCATCGTCGGAATTCCATGAGAATTCAGATATTTTTGAAAATCATCGCGACTTTTTCCGTTCAACTTAAGAGTATATTGATGAAACACGTGCGACGAGCGCTCAAACCTTTTGGGGATCGTAACGCAACCGCCTGTCAGATGCTCGTCATAATAACCCGCCACCTCATTGCGCGCCTGCGTGTAGCCGGACAGATATTTCAGTTTTACCTTGAGGATCGCTGCCTGTAGCGTGTCAAGCCGGCTGTTGACGCCAATCAGATCATGGTGGTATTTGATGCGCTGACCATGATTCGCAATCATTTTGATTTTTTCAGCCAAGGCAGCATCCCGCGTGAAGATCGCTCCGCCGTCGCCATAGCAACCGAGGTTTTTCGAAGGAAAAAATGAAGTAGTCCCAGCGATTCCCATAGTACCGGCGGTTCTTGTCGTTCCATCGGAAAACCGATACACGGCTCCTAGCGCCTGGGCTGCGTCTTCAATGACATAAAGGCTATGATCAGCGGCGATGGAAAGAATGGCTTCCATATCCGCGCACTGGCCGTAAAGATGAACCGGGACGATCGCTTTTGTCTTTTTCGTTATAAGCCTTTCGACCTGGCTGACATCAATATTGAACGTGTTCTCTTCAACATCAGCGAAGACCGGGATAAGACCCAACAGGGCGATGACCTCAGCGGTGGCGACATATGTATGCACAGGGACAATGACCTCATCTCCGGGTTTTAAGCCGACGGCCATCATGGCAATTTGCAGCGCATCGGTTCCGTTCGCACAGGGAACAACGTGTTCCGCTCCCGCGTATTCAGCGAGAGCATTCGCAAAGTCGTGAACCTGCGGACCTTGAATGAACGCTGTAGAGGTGAGGACTTCCTCGATAGCTTTATCGATCTCCGGTTTTATGCGCAGATACTGCGCATGAAGATCCACCATTTTAATGTCCTTCATTCGAGCGATATGATGTGCGATGCGAGCCCGGCATTTAAAACAGAAGTAATCTTCCTGCAATGCGCGTCACACGCCCGCGAAATAGTTTTTGCCAGATTCAAAATGATAACGGCTGGCTTACTAATAAGTTATTGAATCTTTTTTTCCCACTCCCATGCATGGAGAAGCGCGTCGGCGCTCGTATACTGGGTTCGCCAATTCAATTTGTCGTTGACTTTCGCCGGATCGGCATACACCTTTTCAACGTCGCCCGGTCTCCTGGCACCGATGGAATAATTGAGTTTAACACCGGTGACATTCTGGAATTGACCAACAAGCTCCAACACGGAAACGCCTTTGCCTGTGCCGAGGTTAAAGGCTTCATATTGTTTTGACGGCGGTAATTTTTCAAGGTACTCCATGGCTTTCACATGTCCGACAGCAAGATCCACTACATGAATGAAATCCCGGATGTTTGTCCCGTCAGGCGTGTCATAGTCATTTCCGAAAATGACGAGCTTTTCCCTTTTTCCCGCCGCAGTCTGTGTGATATATGGCACAAGGTTGTTTGGCGTTCCGATTGGTAATTCACCCATCAGCGCACTCGGATGTGCTCCTATAGGGTTGAAGTAGCGGAGAGAGACCACGCGGAAGCCCGTGACGTAGGCGTCTTCCAGAATGCGTTCGCTCATCTGCTTGGTTGCGCCATAGGGTGATTCCGCGCGCTTGAAAGGTGCGGTTTCATCTACGGGGATAGTATCAGGCTGGCCATAGACAGTACAAGAGGAGGAAAAGATCAGGTCCTTGACATTATTTGCCTGCATCACCTTTAAAAGCGTGACAAGCGATCCGATATTGTTCTCGTAATACATCAGAGGCTTCTGCACAGATTCGCCAACCGATTTGTAGGCCGCGAAATGAAGCACGCAGGAAAAAGGGCCCTCCATCTGAAACACTTCGTTCAAAAACTTGTGGTCAAGGCAATCCCCTTCACGGAAGTTGGCTTTTGTTCCAGTAATTTTTTCTATTCCGTGAAGCAGTGTGCGATCACTTCTTGACAAGTTATCAACGATCACGGGCTCATAGCCGGCGTTGATCAATTCAACCACTGTATGGGCTCCGATATAACCGGCTCCACCGGTGACAAGTATCTTTTTTTTCATAGACGTGCAGTAACAAATGATGGATCGAGAAAACCTTTTACGTCGTAGATCACGGTTTTGTCGTGCTTCAGGTTTGCCCAGTCCAGATCTTTAAACTCCTTATGGCTCACCGCCAACACGATTGCATCATACTTTTTTTGAGGCGAAGCGATGATCGTCAACCCGTACTCGTGATGAACTTCAGATGCATCGGCGTGGGGATCGTACACGTCCACGTTTGTGCCATAGCTTACCAGCTCATTGACGACATCAACGACGCGGCTATTGCGGATGTCCGGACAATCCTCCTTGAAGGTGATGCCGAGAACAAGCACATTCGCTTTATTGATGGCAACATCCTGTTTGGCCATTAGCTTGATGACACAGTTGGCAATGTATATGCCCATGTTATCATTGATCTTTCTACCGGCAAGGATCACCTGAGAATGATATCCGAGACTCTCAGCCTTATGCGTAAGATAATAAGGGTCAACGCCGATGCAATGGCCGCCAACAAGACCAGGTTTAAAAGGAAGAAAATTCCATTTCGTGCCAGCGGCCTCGAGCACCTCATTAGTATCGATACCGATCCGGTCAAAGATCAAAGCAAGCTCATTTACAAACGCGATATTGATATCCCGCTGTGAATTTTCGATGACTTTCGCGGCCTCTGCCACCTTGATAGACGAAGCCTTGTGAGTGCCAGCCGTGATAATTTTTTTATACAGGCTGTCAACTTTTTCGGCCACCTCAGGTGTGCTTCCGCTCGTAACTTTTTTAATGGTTGTTACTCGGTGCAATTTATCACCCGGATTGATCCGTTCAGGGGAGTATCCGGCGTAGAAATCCTTATTGAACGTCAGGCCACTTGTCCCCTCAAGTATCGGCACGCAGACTTCCTCGGTGCAGCCTGGATATACTGTAGACTCGTAAATCACAATGTCTCCCTTCTTCAGTGCGCTTCCTACCGTCTTGCTTGCGCTTATGAGCGGGCGCAGATCAGGTTTCTTGGAGTCGTCTACGGGAGTCGGAACAGTTATGATAAAGTAATTGGCGCCTTTAAGTTCTGTCTTATCGGAAGTATAACTCAGCCTGGACGAAGCTTTAAGCTCAGTCTCGTCAACCTCCCGTGTCCGGTCAAATCCGTTCTTAAGTTCCTGGATCCTCTCATTGTTGATATCGAAGCCGATCACGTCAACCACTTTCCCGAACTCGACGGCGAGGGGCAGGCCAACGTAACCTAGTCCGATGATCGCTATTCTATCCATTTGTTATTTCTTTTTAACCTGATAGTATTCAAGATACCAATCAATAAATTTTCCGATCCCGGTTTCAACTGGCGTGGAAGGTTTAAAGTCTATTTCCCGCATAAGGTCATCGACGTTGGCGTAGTTTTCCGGCACATCACCATCCTGTAGCGGCAGGAACTTTTTATCAGCTTTTTTTCCTAATTTTTCTTCGATGATCTCAATAAATCTCGACAATTCGATCGGGTTGTTATTGCCGATATTGTAAAGGCGATAAGGCGCAAAACTGGATGAGGGATCCGGATTCATGCCACTCCATTCGGGATTGGGCTTCGGGATCTTAGGGATCAACCGGGCAACGGATTCTACTATATCATCTATATATGTAAAATCCCTTTTCATTTTACCATGATTATAGACGTCAATGGGTTTGTTCTCAAGAATGGCTTTAGTGAAAATAAATAGTGCCATGTCCGGCCTTCCAAAGGGACCATAAACCGTAAAAAAACGCAGGCCGGTAGTTGGCAGATCATAAAGTGAAGAGTAGGTGTGGGCCATCAGCTCATTCGACTTTTTGGAAGCCGCGTACAGAGACAGCGGATGGTCAACATTGTCATGGACGGAAAACGGCATTTTTTTATTGGCCCCATAAACTGAACTGGACGAAGCGTAAATTAAATGACCGGTTTTTTGATGTCTGCAGCCCTCAAGTATGTTCAGAAAACCGAGCATATTACTTTCCAGATATGCATGCGGGTTGATGAGCGAATACCGGACACCTGCCTGCGCAGCGAGGTTGATCACGCATGTAAACGCATTTTCCCTGAATAGCCTGGCAACACCTTGTTGATCGGCAAGATCTAGTTGACGGAAAGTAAAACCGGGCAGATCGTTGAGCAACTGCAGGCGGGTTTTCTTCAGCGATACGTCATAGTAGTCATTGAGATTGTCGACCCCTATTACCTGATAACCCAACATAACTGCTTTCCGGGTGAGGTGAAAGCCAATAAATCCAGCACATCCGGTAATTAAGATTCTTGTCGGTGACGACATTTAGACTGAGTATGTTTTTAGAAGAGGGCAAAAATATGAAGATTAACCATATTGTATATAAATTGCAGCTTCGTTTATCTAAATAAAAGAATGGAAGATCAAAGACAAAGACCATCCGGAGGTGATGAAATCGATTTAGCGCAGTTTTTCAGGTGGGTTGGCAGAGGCTTTTCAAATGTCGGGAATTCAATAATCAGCGGTATTGCCGGTTTACGAAACACTTTCTATCACAATCGGTTGTTTTTTATCGGTATTATCGTCTTTGGTCTGATACTAGGTGCTCTCTATTCGGAGGTTTTGAAAAAGGATTACTACAAGTCGTCGATGGTCTTGAGTTGCGACTATCTTAATACGCAAATACTTAAGAATACCATTGATAAGTTTAACCTTCTGGCTTCAGAAAAGGATACGGAAGGTATTCAGGAGGTTTTGAATGTCGACTCGGCCACTGCTAAAAACATTCAGAAATTTGAATTCCGCCCTTTTGTTTCCGAAGATGATGTTGTGGAAATGGAGGTTCTCAGGGAACAGCTGAACAATGTAACGGGTGAAAAACAAGAACTCGTTGAAAAAGTCATCGATCGCCTTGAAATTGAAAACAAGAACGCGTACGAAATCAGCGTTTTCGTATATGACCCAGGAACTGTGAAACCACTTGAAACGGCCCTGGTCAATTATTTCAAGAACAATAATTATATCAAGGGCAGAATTGCAAGTAACAGAAAAAAACTGGAGGCCCGGAAAGTGAAGCTGCAGTCGGAACTTAGAAAACTTGATAGTCTCAAGGCGGCCTTATTCCATAATTACCAATCACTTGCTCAGAAAAGCCGCGGATCAAACAACGTGGTAGTCGGCGGTGAAGAGGGGCTTACAAATCCGCTTGAAGTCTTTACTACCGATTTGGAACTTCATAATGAGCTACAGGAAGTCCAAAGCCAACTCGATCTTAACCCTGACTTTGAAATCGTCGACGGATTCACCTCTTTCAAAGAGCCTGAGAGCGCCAGCCTTGCCGATATCCTTGCGATCTCACTCCTGCTGAGTATCGTCATAGGCTATCTCGTCCTCGGCGCCTATCGCTTCGACCGTATGCTGGCTGAGTACCCAAGACGCCATGCTACCGGGAATTAAAATACTGCTGCAGAAAGAGCTCAAACTCGAGCTCAGACGGAAATCCGTCATCTCGGGAATAGCGCTCTACCTGCTTAGCCTCATATTTATTTGTTATCTGACTTTCAGCCTGCGCAATAACGCGATCAACGAGGCGACCTGGTCGGCGCTGTTCTGGCTGACCATTCTTTTCTCCGTGGTAAATACAGTCGCGAAAAGTTTTATTGGGGAAAAGCGAGGCATATCAATATATTATTATTCGATATCCAGTCCTCATCTAATAATCATATCCAAAATCCTCTATAATACCATTTTATCTTTTGTTCTCTCTATCGCCGGATACCTGCTTTTCCAGATCTTCATCGATAACCCGGTAGAAGATCACGCTTTTTTCCTCTTAACCCTGGTGTTGACTTCTATCGGCTTCTCAGGTGCACTCACCCTGATCTCGGGGATCGCGGCGCGCGCCAATAACAGCAACATTCTCATGGCTGTTCTCAGCTTCCCCATCGTAATCAGCATCCTGCTCATGGCAGTGAGGATCACAAAAAACGTCCTCGACGGAATCGACCGCTCTGCCAGCTACGACGAGCTCCTGAACCTGCTCGCCATCAACGGCATCCTCACCACCCTCGCTTACCTGCTCTTCCCATACGTCTGGAGAAGCTGACCGGCACCCATCGCAAGAGATATTCGTCCTTCGTACTTCGCATTCCTGACGAGATAATCCCATTCCTCATTCCTAATTCGTCATTTCATTCCTACCTTGCGGTCCCTTGGCGCAAGGCGCATTTCTTATGAAAAAATGGTTTAAACTGGCTGCCGTCGCGATCCTTTTCTTCGTTCACATCGCAGGATTGCTCGCCGATGTGCCCCGACTGAATATTCTCAATGAAACGGTGAGGGCCATCTATTTCCACGTCCCGATGTGGTTCGGAATGGTCTTCCTGTTCGGAGTTTCTCTTTTTTATGCGATCCGGCAGCTGCAGCATCCCGCCCCGGAGAACGATACGAAGTCGGTGGAATATGCCCATGTAGGGGTCGCATTCGGCGTACTAGGAATGCTCACAGGGATGCTTTGGGCGAACTACACCTGGGGCTCACCATGGCACGGGGATCCAAAACAAAACGGCGCGGCAATAGCGCTGCTTGTTTACTTTGCCTATTTCGTCCTGCGAGGATCCCTTGACAACAACGAACAGAAAGCCCGCCTGAGCGCCGTCTATAACATTTTTGCCTTCGCGGCTATGATCCCCTTGATCTTCATTATTCCAAGACTGCAGGATTCCCTACATCCCGGAAGCGGCGGAAATCCGGGCTTTAACGTTTACGACCTTGACAACAGAATGAGGCTGATTTTTTATCCGGCAATTATCGCATGGATACTTATTGGTCTATGGATCGCAGATCTGCGAATTCGATTCAAAATACTCAATGAAAAAATTCTTGACCTCGATGAAACCATCTCTTAAATTCCTGACGGCGGCGCTAACAATAGCTGCAATGCAAAGCGCCTATGCGCAAGACGCCGAGATGGCAGACACTTTCCGGAGTGAAGGAAAAATCTACGTCGTCGTTGCTATCATCCTCATCGTGCTGGCCGGGCTCGTAACGTACCTGTTCATCCTCGACCGGAAAATGACCAGGCTGGAGAGGACGATTGAACTAAAAAAGCAAACTAAACGCGAGTCTAAATCGTTCTAAAAAACGGTATATCAATCTTAACCATTTATTCCTGATTTTCGGGTCCAACCATGAAAAAGTCTCATATACTCATCATCATCGTTATCGCCGCAGCCATTGGTATTCTCGTTTCGACTGCCGGCGACGCCAGTACCTACGTCGGATTCGGTGAAGCAT
>CBFGXV010000111.1:0-7338 GCA_965652755.1 uncultured Chryseosolibacter sp.
TGTTTGCCGCGCGGGATCTCTGCATCCATCGTATCGGCGATCCGTACAGTAAGGCGGTTGACAGGCATTAAAATATGTTCATCCAGTTCATACGAAAACGATGTGTATTCGCCGTAATGAACTTCTTCTCCTTCAATTGTCCTGAGCGGATATCCATTAAGCCAGACACGGGTGTCATAACCACAAGCGCCAAATGTTATCTGAAACATGAGGTGAGCGCGGTCCGCTGTTCGCGCCGGCAGCTCAAATGTCCGTTCGTACCACGCTACGACGGAATCGCGCCAGCCCGTGGTATGTGCGCCCTTTGCCTCCGCCATGTGTGCCTCAACGGAGCCCGGCCACCTGGCGGTATGCGCATAGTCATGGTTTAGGTGCCAGCCTTTGGCCAATCCCTCGTCATGGGGATCGAGGGAAAACTTCCACTCGCCGTCGAGTAACATGTAAGCGTTTGATCGAAGAACCGTCCTGGGCAGGAGGTTCGCAGGTTTGCCGTTGTCCAGCGTCCCCTCCTTTGTCTCGGTGGCGGATAGGTTGACATGTTGATCATCCATGCAGGTGTTTTTTTTTGACACACAGCAGCAAAACCATGCCATGATCCTCTATGGAGACTCGTTTGCAGCCCACCGAAATTATTATTGTCCTGGTTCCAGGAGTTTAGGGGCTTGTTTAGACTGGCGGATGCGGTAGGTGAGCGTCAGGTTGATTTGTCGTTTGCGAAAAAGCGAATTTGCTTCAGAGTAAAAGTTCACACCCTCGGTGATGGATCTCATGCGACGCGTTTGAAAAACATCCAACACATTGAAATGTACCGTTCCCATGCCCTTGAACACGTCCTTGCTCAATGAAAAGTCTACATAATAAAGGGATAACCTTTTTCCCTGAGCTGTCTTTTGTGGCGCTTCATAATTGCCGCGAAGCTGGATGTCCAGCCCATGCGGCAGCATAAACCGCGACGTTTGTCTTGCGAACCAGCTATAGGTCGTGTTGTTGTAGGTAGACAGGATGTTTGTTCCGTCGATATCTGCGTGGAAGAAATTGACATTGAAATCAAGCTTCCACCACGGCCGGAGGGAGAATTCACTTGTGAACTCGGCGCCTGTCGCTTCTTCGGAACGCAAATTCTGTGGCAGTGTTGTGGAATTACCTTCTGGGCTTACTGTTCTGATCCGCTCTATTTTCCCCCGGGTGCTGCGATGGTATATCGCCGAGGTAAACGATCCCTTTTCAAAATACTTGATATGTCCCACCTCAAACGCGTTGCTGAACTCGGGATCCAGATCCGGATTTCCGCTGAAGTAGTTCCTGCTGTCTGAAAAAGTCATGAACGGCGACAGATCGTTGTAGAACGGGCGTCTAACCCTGCGGCTATAGCTTGCTTGTATGGCATTCTGCTTCGGCAGGTGGTACGTGACGTGCGCGCTGGGAAAAAGGTTTGCGTATTCCCTGGGATTGACCTCATTCGTTTCCTTGAGCGTAGTCTTTACATCGGTCCATTCCGCGCGCAGACCGGCCTGATAAGAGAGCTTGCTGCCCTTCCGCGCAAGAATGCCATAGGCGGCGTGGATATTTTCGTTGTAAAGAAAGATGTTATCGAGTCCGGGTAGCGGATCAAAATTGCCCGTCTCGTTTTGACGATCAACGACAAAATCGTTCACCATTTCGCGCGAGCTGCTGCGCACGCCTGTTTCAAACTTTCCGCCCTTGCCAATGGGTTTTGTGTAATCGACCTGGAACAAGAGCTGTTTCTCGAACTCATCATTGAGGGATCGCTCGAGCGTACCCCTTGAGGCATCTTCCGCGCGTTCAGGATCATAGTAGCGGTGTGTAAAAAGTTGATAGGAGCTTTCCCAGTTGTCGAGAAACTTTACTTCCGCAACCAGCTCGTGATCTTTTTCGGGAAAAGTTTTCTTGTATATGAGGGAATACTCAGAGTTGGGTTCTGATTCTTCTTCGTCCTGTCTTCTGGTCTCGATACTGTCGAGGTTTGTGAGATCGCCGCGGTAGTTTCTATACTCGATGTCGGTTGTCCTCGTTGCATCGCTGCGGCGGAAAAGATATGAGCCGGTCAGGATGCTTGTTTCTGTAAAATAGAAATCGATACCTCCGCGGATGTTGTTGTTGAATCCGGTGATCGTGCCCTCGTTTTCCTGCTTCAGGAAAGTGGTGTCAGTTCCATAAACTTCCTGGTAAAGTGATCCTATCCCTGGTTGCACGCGATAGGCGATGCCGTAATTGATAAAAAAATTTACCTTCCTGTGCCGGTAGTTCAGGTTAGCGGCGCCTCCGAAATTGGCCGGTGAGCCGGTGATCAACTCAAAGGATGCATTGAATCCCTGGTTGCGTTCTTTTCTCAGAACAATATTGATGATACCCGCCATCCCTTCGGCTTCATAGCGCGCTGAAGGATTGGTGATCACTTCAACACGCTCGATCATACTCGCCTGCAATTGCTGCAGTCCGCTTCCGCCTTTAAAACTGACTAGTCCCGAAGGTTTGCCATCGATGAGGATCCGAACATTGCTGCTACCGCGCAAACGCACTCCGCCCTCAGGGTCTACCTGCACCGATGGAATGTTCATCAGGATGTCGTTGGCGGTTCCGCCTGCGTTGGCGAGGTCTTTGCCGACATTGAAGATCTTTTTGTCGAGCGATAACTCAATGGAGCTTTTTTCAGCCTGCACCACTACTTCGTCGAGCGTGCTGACGGAAGCTGACAATCCGATGATTCCGAAATCGTGTGCGGCGTGTTGGTCTGACAGCGTGAATGCAGAGGTAGTGACAGCATTGTACCCCATGAATTCAACTTCAGCGTAATACCGGCCATAAGGCAGATCGATGGAAAAGTCGCCGGACTCAGTAGTGATGTTGCCATTAACAAGTTTGCTGTCCTTCGCATCAAATATCCGGATACTTGCGAACCCAAGCGGTTCGGCTGAGAGGGAGTCGAGCACTTTGCCTTTAGCTATTGCCTTTCCCGCACTTTGGGAAAAGGATGTTTCAGCATTGATCAACGAGAGAAGAAAAATAAAAAAATACAAAGCGCTGCATGGCCGATAGGAATTGTCCTCTGATTTTTTTGAAGCGATGAAAGTACCACTTTTTTGGCATTTGCCTTAACGTTTTTCAGCCGATGGCAAATTATTTACGGATCTCCGCGCGGCCAGACGACAAGATTGAGCAACGTGCGCGGTCGGACGGTCAGCGGATTCTATGACCGGTTCACGCAAACTGCTGGAAAAAATTATTACTTTTAAGCCCTATGAAAGCAAACTCTTTAGCGCTGACGGTCTTATTAATCATCACCTTCGCGTCATGCAGCGAAAATGAAAATGATGGAAGGAAATGGTATAAGGGAAATCTTCATACGCACTCATATTGGAGCGACGGAGATGAATTCCCGGAAATGATCATGGACTGGTATAAGAGCCGCGGCTACCATTTTGTAGCGCTCACTGATCACAACATTCTCGCCGATGGAGAAAAATGGATCGTCGTGCGCAAGGGTAGGATGTATGAAGAGGCATTTGACAAATACCTGGGCAAGTACGGAGAGGATTGGGTCACTTACAAAAGAGATACCGGCCGCGTGCAGGTCAGGCTCAAGACCTTCAATGAATACAGGACGCTCTTTGAGGAGGATGACAATTTCCTCATTATCCAATCGGAGGAGATTTCCGATAAGTTCGATGGCAAACCCATACACATGAATGCAACAAACCTGAAAACGGTTATCGCCCCGCAGGGTGGGGAGAGTGTCTCGGATGTGATGCAGCGCAATGTAGATGCTGTCCTGAAGCAAAGGGAAGAGACCGGCATCCCGATGTTTCCGCACATTAATCATCCGAACTTTCATTTCGCCATCACCGCGCAGGACATAATCAACATTAAAGGCGAACGATTCTTTGAGGTTTACAATGGTCATCCGCAAGTGTATAACTATGGTGACAGCACAAGGCCCGGCACTGAATACATGTGGGACGAGATCAACATCGCTTATTCGAGGAAGAATCAGCCCTTTCTGTTGGGGATGGCGACGGACGACAGTCACAATTATCATCTCTTCGGGGCTGAATACAGCAACGCAGGGAGAGGATGGGTGATGGTCCTCGCGGATTCATTAAATCCCGCATCCCTGATCAGCGCAATGGAGGCCGGCGACTTCTATTCAACTACGGGCGTGATCCTGGATGAGGTAGACGTGAGAGAAAGGTCTCTGCACATTGATGTTGAAGAGGAGGAAGGTGTGAGTTATACAATCCAGTTTATAGGGGCAACCGGGCAGGATCAACATTCCCGCATCCTGAAAACGGTTTCCGGAACGGAGGCGAGCCTTGAACTGAACGATAGTTACATCTTTGTAAGAGCCAGGATCACTTCGGACAAGGCAAAAGAAAATCCATTCAGCGCCGGCGATTATGAAACCGCCTGGACACAACCTGTTCGCGGCGATCAGTAGCCATGTCGTTCTGGACGGTGAATTGCGGTCGTCAAAGCGTTTCGGGCAGCGTATATTTTCGTCCCTTGTTCTGTTCCTTCAGCCACGTCATGAGCGGATCGAAGTAGCGCAGCATCGCCTTTGCATTCATATCCTCCCCGGTAGCTTCTTTGAGCACTTCGCGCCAGTTGCGCGATGCTCCGGGATACATGATCTTCTTAAGGAATTCCCCTGTTTGCTTGTTGCCGAAATAGTTTGTCGCAGTAGGGTGCTGCCCGAGTATCTTTTCAGCAATGTGTTGGTGCAACTGGAACATGAGCACGGTAGACAGCGCGTAATCGTAATATTGTGCTGCATCATCGTTGATGTGTGTCTTTGTTGCCGCATCACAATATGTTTCATTTCGCTCACCCGGCGGCACAATGCCTTGATATCGCTTGGCGAGCTCCCACCACCGTGCATTGAACTGGTCAGGCGACAGATCATCGGCGTACAGCGACTTTTCAAATTCACTCATTACACCTGCGGAGAATGGTATGAATACCACATGTTGTAAAGCCTCCTTCAACAACAGTTTGATAGAGTCAGTTTTGGCACCTTTGTCGATAAGACCTCTGTTGATGAGATAAGGTTTTTGCATGGCTGCCATTCCCATCATGCTGCCCACTGCCTCGTGAAAAGCACGGTTGGCTCCGTTGCGCAGAAGAGGAGGTACATCCTCGTTCGTGTAGGTCATGAAATAATACACGTGGCCAAGCTCGTGATTCGACGTCTCGAACCATTCGGAATTGGACTCAACGCTCATCAGGCTGCGCACATCATGTGCCAGGTCGAGGTGCCATGCCGACGCATGATTATTTTTCTTCAACGAAGAGTCTGCTGGATACGGATAGAGATTTGACTTTTGCCAGAACGTTTCGGGAAGCGCGGGAAAGCCAAGGCTCATGTAAAAATTTTCACCTTCTTTCACAATCCACTCAGGACTTTTTTCCGCAAGCACCTTATCAACATCAAGACCTTCGACTTCCAGCATCGCTCCCCAGTCCTGCCCCCATCTGTTTGGTAGCCAGTGCGCCGGGAGCAGGTCGGGCACTTCTTTCACGCCGTACTTTTTCGCTAATTCATAGCGCGCATACGTGTGAAGCTCGCGGTAGAGCGGACGCAGCTCCTGATTCAATCGCTGCATCATTTCCATCATCTCCCCGGTCGTCATGCCATAGTCCGAAACCTGATATGAGAAGAAGTCCCTATAATCTAATGCCTGAACGGTTTCGTTCCGCAACTTTCTCAAATTGATGAGACCGTCCTTCAATTCTTTTCCTACTTCCTTGCTCGCCTCCCAGGCATTCAGCCTCTTGTCAAGCTGGTTTTCGCTCTTCAGGATCTCATCAAGATCATTGGTAGTAACAGGGTTGCCATTCAGTTTATAGCCGAATCCGAAAAGTTTTTCGGTTTGTGCGATCGAAGCCTTTATTTTTTCCCTGACAAGCGGCGCGACTGTTTGCGGGTCACTTCCTGCGTTAAAAAGGATCGCCTCCAGCTGTCTGACCTGTAATGGGTCGAGCTTGTCTTTTTCCTTCAGGAATTTTTTGGCGTTTTCAATGTTGTCTACACTCCCTGTAAAATCTGTCAGCGCCTCGTCCGCAATTCGTGAATGATAAGCATTCAGGGTGTCGCCTTCCCGGATCTCGGTATTGGTCTTCCACGAAGCCTGTGAGGATGCGTAATACAATTTCGTATACGTTTGATTGTACCCATCCAGAAAAGTTTTGATCTCCGATGACTGATCACGGCAGCCTGCGATGACAAACACGATGAGCAGATAATGATAATTCTTCATTTGTTTAAGACCGTTGATTTAGTAAACCTCAGGGAAGCGCTTGTGACAAGCGTTATATTTTATGAAGATAATGAGGCCTTTTGAAACCGCGAAGGAAGCCCCCTGAATAATCATTCTATACTGTGGCTGATTTCAGCGCAAATTCCCACCCGTCATTCGCAAACTCGTTGTAAATCCAAGGGACGATGGTTTAAGTTTGCATGAGATGTCGGCTTCAGCACCAAAAATCCGGCCGTGATTTTTTCGGAAACTATCTTAACTTGGAACAAAATAATCAAAAGATGAGAC
Source organism: uncultured Chryseosolibacter sp. (assembly GCA_965652755.1). Taxonomy (GTDB): domain Bacteria; phylum Bacteroidota; class Bacteroidia; order Cytophagales; family Cyclobacteriaceae; genus Chryseosolibacter. The sequence goes on from CBFGXV010000111.1 coordinate 6,564, forward strand.
TATACAGGACATCCCGCGGCATCATCCTGACCCGGAAAGATGAACAGTTCCTTCTGAAGAGTACTGACTGGGATAAACTGATCAATGAAAACAATCTTTACGCGGCACTTGCGAAGCATGCCGATAGCAGCGAGTCCAAGGCGGGCCTGCTGGACAACGCAGTCATTCTGCCGCCCGTAGTGAGCCAGGAGATCTGGGCCGCCGGTGTAACGTATTACAGGAGCAAGGTCGGACGTCAGGAAGAGTCGAAGGACGCGGGTGGCGGTGATTTCTATGCACGGGTATATGAAGCAAAGCGCCCTGAGCTATTTTTCAAAAGCCCCGCGTATCGCGCGGTGGGAAACGGTGAGAAGGTTCGCATCCGGAAGGACTCCACATGGGACGTGCCGGAACCTGAACTCACGCTGGTGATCAATAACACAGGTAAAATTATCGGGTATACTATCGGAAACGACATGAGCTCGCGAAGTATTGAAGGAGAAAATCCCTTATACCTGCCGCAGGCCAAGTGTTACGACAAGAGCGCCGCCGTGGGGCCATGTGTCTTTGTGACGGACCGACCCCTGCCCGAAGACACGTCTATTATGATTGAGATCCTCCGCGGGACAAAAGTATTCGAGGGAAGAACCGGCATCAATCAGATCAAGCGCACATTTACGGAACTTGTTTCATATTTGTTCATGGAAACTTCTTTTCCACAAGGTTGTTTACTGATGACGGGAACGGGTATCGTTCCCCCCAACGATTTCACGTTGCGTAAGAACGATGAGATCCG
>CBFGXV010000112.1:0-7312 GCA_965652755.1 uncultured Chryseosolibacter sp.
ACCGTATTTTCATTTAACAACGCCGAACGAAAAGGGATGGGGCACAAGTTCCGCCCTGATCGGTTGTATCGTGGGAGCATTGTTATGCTATGCGTATAGTGACCGGTACGGCCGAAAACGACTCTTGATCCTGGCGGGTTTCCTGTTCACCGTTTCGGCTGTTGGAACAGCCTTCGCAAATGATTTTACGTGGTACAACATCTATCGCATTATCGGAGGTTTTGGTATCGGTATCGCCCTCAACCTTTCACCGATGTACATCGCGGAAATGTCTCCGCCGGAAATGCGCGGCAGATTTGTTTCCGTCAACCAACTGATGATAATGATCGGGATCCTTGCGGCGCAGATCGCCAACTGGCAGATCTCTCTCATAGACACTGAAATGGCAGCGAATGCATCGGAGGAAATGATCAGGCAAAGCTGGAACGGTCAGGTGGGATGGCGCTGGATGTTTGGTCTTGAAGCATTTCCCGCGTTGCTGTTTTTTATCCTGATGCTTATGATGCCGGAAAGCGTGCGCTGGCTCGTGAAAAACGGGCAGGATGCGCAGGCATTCGACACACTTAAGAAGATTGGAGGGGAAGCGTACGCCCGACGGGAAATAGCCTCCATCAAGGGCACGATTTCGCAGGATGAAATATCAACGGTGCATTTCCGCGCGTTGCTCGAACCAGGACTGTTCAAAATCCTAATGCTGGGATTCTTTCTTGCAGTCCTTCAGCAATGGTGCGGGATGAATGTAGTTTTCTACTATGCGGCGGATATTTTTCTTGCTGCCGGATATGACATGAAACAGATGATGCTGCAGATTGTGGTCATTGGTTCCGTCATGGTTATATCTGTGATCTTTACCATCTTCCTTGTGGACCGATACGGACGGAAGAGTCTGATGCTGCTCGGTACGGGATCCCTTGCGCTGATATATGTCGTTGAAGGCTACCTCTTCCAGGCGGGCGTTCAGGGCGTGCCGATCGTACTACTAACGCTCGGCAGTGTCGCCGTGTATTCTTTTACACTTGCTCCTGTTGTCTGGGTGATCTTGTCGGAAATCTTCCCGAACCGGATCCGCGGCGCCGCCATGTCACTCTCCGCAGTTGTGTTGTGGATTGGAAATTTTTCGCTGACGTTTACCTTTCCGGCTATCAAAGAGAACCTCGGATGGACACTGAATTTCTGGTTATATGCTGTGATCTGTGTCGCAGGTTTTGCGGTCATCTACTTTAAACTTCCGGAAACGAAGGGCAAATCGCTTGAGCAGATTGAAAAAGAATTCGGCGTTTGATCGCAGCCCGGTCACTGGCAGCACTTTTTCTGCAGCCGGGAAGCGGAAAATGGTACGCGCGTAAGAGCTTAACGAGGCGTCACGGCAAAAAAAAAATCATAACCTCGCGGTTATGATTTTTTGTGGTTGATCGAATTAATGTCTGATTATTTCTGATCCGAATTATTGTTCGGTGATTCAGTGTTCTCCTCTGATTGTGAGCGGTTGCTGCTTGAAGCGTTCTCGTCGCTGCTTTGTTCTGCGTCTTTAACGATTACTTCATGCTTGGCATCCTGTAATTCAGACTCTTTTGCCTTCACTACTTTTTTCTGGTCACGGTCTACGTAGAAATACTCATCCTGATATTTGTAAACCACCTCGCTGTTAGGTCCTTCTTTCCCCTCTACAATCTCCAACTCGGGAGCGGTGGTGTTTGCCTGTGAGTCATCGCCTTCGACAGTAGATTCGAACTGGTCGTTCATCTTGTTCAAAGTGCGATCAGTAGCTTGCTCGGTTTTGTCACCAGCTTGCTCGATTTCATCACCTGTGCGTTCAACTCCCTGCTCCATTTTTTCACCGGCGCGCTCTGCACCCTGTTCCATCTTCTCACCTGCGCGTTCTGCACCTTGTTCGATTTCCTGACCAGTTTCTTGTGTCTCCTCGCGGATGTTATCACCTGCCTGTTCAGCATTCTCTTCGATTTCATCACCGGTGCGCTCTACACCTTCTTCAATCTTTTCACCTGCTTCTTCAGCATCCTTCTCAAGGTTATCTCCGGCTTGTTCTGCATCCTGACGGATCTCATTGCTTTCCTGCTGAAGGTTGTCTTCTGCCTGGTCGGCTTCCTGTTCCACTTCATTCACACCTTCCTGAACATCCTGTTCTACTTGTTCTTCAGTTTGGCGGAATTCGTTGCTTTCAGTTTGAGTTGTATCCTGTTGCTCCTGAGCAATAGCTGCTACGCTAAATAGAGCAGCCGCGATACCTGTTAAGATCAATTTTTTTCATATCGGCAAATTTTATAAGTTAAACATAGTTTCCCCCTATAAAGAAACTATCGTACCACTAACGCCGATGCCGCAACGGCCAGGCTACGGGTGAACCAAAATATGCCTGTCAGCCCTTTAAAAAGGGATTTCTTAAATTTCTTTGTGGATGCAGCGGCGGTAAACGCAATGTTGGATTGATGAAAAAGTCAACATGGGTGTGAGGATTGTACCCAATGTCCGGGGTGAAGCAAACGCCACCCGATTGAATTTTCAAGCAGCAGTTGGTGAATGTTGTCTTCGCGAAGCAAGTATGGTGAGTATTGCGGCAATCAGCAGCGAACCAGCCATAAAATTGTAGGACGCACCGAACCCGCCCGTTGCGCCGTTGAGGTACCCCACCACCCATGCGCCGGCGAACGACCCAAGCGCTCCCAGGCTATTGATGAGCGCCATCGCACCTCCTGAAACGTTTTTAGGAAGTATCTCTGTAATGAAAGCGAAGAATGGTCCGTATGGTGCATACATCGCAGCGCCTGCCACGACGAGCAAAACAAACGAGATCCAGAAGTGGTCGGGCCCGATAAGATATGAACCGTAAAAACATATGGCGCCAATGAGAAGGAAGGGCCAGATAAAAAGTTTTCTCTTTAACATCCTGTCAGAATAATAAGATGCAGTCAGCATCGCGATAACGGCGAAAAGATAGGGCACCGATGATAACCATCCGGTCGCAACGATGCTAATGTCGGGCGCGGCATTGATGATACTCGGCAACCACATAACAAAGCCATAAACACCGATCGACCACAATGCATACTGCAGACACAGTATGATCACCACCTTTGATTTAAATGCCTCTCCATAATTTTTTACGGCTTTGATGCCCTGTTGTTCCCTTTGCATCTGCGCCTCAAGCGCTAGCTTCTCTTGTTCGGAAAGCCATTTTGCATCAGCGGGTTTGTCATCCACGAGCCGCCACCAGAAGAACGCCCAGATCACTGCAGGCAGACCCTCGATGATAAACATCCATCGCCATCCGACAGAATCAATGAGGTATCCCGATACGATAGACATCCACAGAATGGTTACAGGATTTCCGAGAATAAGAAATGTATTGGCGCGCGACCGTTCCGATTTTGTAAACCAACGCGACAGCAGGATCAGCATGGCGGGCATCACCGCGCTTTCAACGACGCCCAGCATGAAGCGGATTCCTATCAAAAGGTTCACGCTGGTTGCAAGTCCGGTAGCAGTAGCCAGCGTGCCCCAAAGGATCAAAGACCAGAAAATAAGTTTCTTTGCGCTGCGGTTTTCGGCGTAGATGGCGCCCGGGATCTGGAAAAAGAAGTAACCGAGGAAGAACAGCGCTGCGAGCAGCGCAGAGATCTGCGTGGTGATATGAAGGTCCTCCTGCATGCCTCCTGCAACACCAAACGAATAATTAGCTCTGTCAAGGTACGCAAGGCTGTAAGTGATGAACGCGACGGGGATCAATCGCAACCAGCGGGACTTAGCAATCGTTTCTGTCATCCTTCGGGAATTTGATGCAATGTGGTCTCAAACAAACCTATAAACCCTGAAAAAAGCAAAGATTAACAAAAGGTGCGGCGCGCTTTACTTTTAAGATGCAGGTCAGGTAACTTAGGCACATTGGTTCTTGGCGAGGTGCAGAAAGAAATGGTGGCCTAGTGCGCCCGCAATGTTCCGGGATATGTCCATTTTTCTCCAGGACGCAGCACAACATATCGCTGGCCGATCCTTTCTGCTTCGCCCACAAAAACATCCGGATCTGCGGTGTTGAATCTGAACATATTATAATGGTGTGGTATGACGTATTGCGCACCGATAGCCTTGCCCAGCTCGGCGGCTTCACGCGTGTCCAGGTTTCCCGCGACGCCCCGCGACGGATCATTGCCGTTAATCGGAAGAAAGGCTACATCAACATGATATGGTTCTAATAATTTTTCCAGCCCTTCAAACCAAAGGGTGTCTCCACTGTGATACAGTGAAAATCGGCCAAATCTTATTACATAACCCATGAATCGGCACCGGCCAAGGCCATCCCTTTCCACAAGATTGTGGGCCGAAGGGATTCCGTAAAACGCGAAATTTTTCGCGTGCAGCGACTCGCCATCGTTGAGACCTGACGGGAAGTCGCGCGGGCATTTCAGGCGGTCCGCAACAAAGTCGCGGTTAGCCTCAGGGATGATAAAAGATATTCCCGGGTTAGCGTCAAGAAGGGGCAGGAGTGTCTCGGCGTCGAGATGGTCGGTATGATTATGGCTCGAAGAAACGACATCGATACAATCCAGAAGGTCCGGACTTATTACGAGCTCGCTCATCCTGATATGAGGCTTTGCTGTCGATGCATACTTCCTGGTGAGGGAATCCGACAGGTAGGGGTCACACAACAGAAACGATCGGTTCCACTGGATGAGAAAGCCACTCTGGCCCAGCCACCAGATATCGAAGCTGTCCGGAGTTCCAGATTTACCTGCCTGATGGATCTCGTCCTGGAGCAACCTTCCTTTCTTAAAAGCCGGGATCAAGTCTTCCATTAACTATAGGCTTTCGCGCACCTTTTTTGCGCCCTTGACCATGTTCTGAAGTTTCAGCCGTGATGCCCACCGGGCCGTCTGGCTCAGCCCGCAATCCGGTGCAACGGCCAGCCTGGACGCTGGAACGTACTTCAGACACCGGTTGATGCGCTCCACAACATCATCGACACTTTCAATATAATAGTTCTTTACATCGATGATGCCAACCGCCACATCCATTTTTTCCGCAAAGACTTTTAGTAATTCGATTTCCGAGAATTCGCGGTTCGCCATTTCTACATGTACTTCGTCGACTTTCAGATCGAGAAAGTCCGGGAGCATGGGTGCTATGCTCCTGAAGCCGACCGGCCGGCCTTTAAAATTCCCGAAACACAAATGTGTTGAAAGACGACATTTACCGTATACTGAGCTTACGGTGCGATTAAAGATATCGGTGAATCTTTTAGTGTCTTCTTTATAAGCATAACAACTCATCGATGGTTCGTCGACTGTGATCTCGGTGCACCCGGCCGCGACGAGTTCTTCAAGCTCTTTCCTGACGAATGGCAGAAGCGCTTCTGTTATCGCATAGCGGTCTTTGTATTTTTCATTCGGAAGCATTCTGCCGCTCAGTGTGTACGGTCCGGGCACGCTTGCTTTTAACGATGGTCCGCGCGGCGCCAGTCGCTCAAGACGTTTGTATTCTTTCACAGCCCCCAGACCGCCGGGTGCTGTCAGTGTATCAACGATCGTGTGCTTCCCGCGTTGGTCGTGGGCGGCTGGCCCCCACTTCCGCAGCTCATCCGTGTTCTCCCTGATACCCTTGATAAATCCATAAAATGACAGATTAAAATCAAGTCGCGTTTGCTCGCCATCCGTGATCACATCGAGTCCGGCCGTTACCTGGTCGTGGATTGCCGCGATCACCGCGTCTTCAATCATTTCCTCCCTGTCGGCATTGCCGAACTCGTCGAGATTCTTTACGGCAAATTCAAGCCATCCCGGAAAAGGATAACTGCCAATAACTGTAGTGCGGATGGGTACGGGTTGCATGTGCAGTAAATTTTATTTATCAGATATTTTTACCAGCGTGTTCATAAAGTTTAGCGAGGCGATGCGCGTGTTCATCATATGCGGATTCAAACAACTCCTTCGCTCTTTGGTCACCGACCACGGCAGCGCCACTGAGCACTTTCGGAGGTTGTCCTGCTGCGGTCAGCAGCGCCGCAAGCTCAGCTTTTATTGCGTTGATGATCATCGCTCCACCAACGGTAGAGCCAGGCGAAACGGGCGTGTCCAGCCCTTTGACATACACCATCGCATCACCAGCGGGCGCTCCCGTGTCGAGGATGAGGTCAGCAAAGTCACCGAGCTTTTTGCCGTCCGCCCTTTTGCTCTTGCTTTTTTCCGAATGCTCCCTGGTCAGGATGGCTACTACTTTCACTTTCTTTTTCTGAAACAATTCTGCCATCTCGATCGGAACGACATTACAACCGCTGGAAGAAATAATGAGCGCGCAATCTGTGGATGATATGTCGAAGTTCCTGAGGATCCTTTCCGCAAGTCCCGACGTGTTTTCAAGAAACATAGCTTGCCGTTGTCCGTTGGCGCCGACCACCAGGTTATGGAATGTGAGGGAAAGTTCGACGATGGGATTAAATCCCGGAAAGGATCCGTAGCGCGGCCACATTTCTTCAACCATGATGCGACTATGTCCGGACCCGAATACATGAACCATGCGGCCCGCGCCGATAGTATTGGCAAACCACGTCGCTGCCTGCCTGATATCTTTTTCCTGGGAAGCGATTGTGTCCAGAATGCCGCGGCATTTTTCCAGGTAATTTTGACTCGGTGTCATTTTCTTTTCAAGTTTTCGATAATGCAAAGCCCGCGGCGCCCAAAGCCCCCGCCATATCGGAGAACTGCGCGGTTTTCACCAGGGATTGTTTACCCCCGGGTTTCCATTCATATAAGTCGAGGAACGCGGCGAGTGGATCCGTAAGAGAATCACCAGCCTGTATGATCCCGCCGCCAATGATAACAACTTCAGGCGAGATTAGATTAACCGCCGAAGCAATACTGATGGAAAGTTTCCTCACCGAATCCAGCCACAACCAGGTTGCAAAGGTGTCGCCGCGGCGGTAAGCCTCAATAAGCTGAAATGTTGTCGCGTATTGCCCGTAAGATCGTTGCGAGATTGTGATATTGCCGATCGCGTCTTCAATACTACCCGGCATGTTGGTAACGTCCCGGCTATGTGTATTCGCATCAACGGACATATGCCCGAAGTGGCCGGCCATTTGACCCATGCCCTGATAGAGGTTGCCATCGATGAGGATGCCGCCACCTACACCGGAGCCTAATGTAATCATCAGAATATGTTTCATTCCTTTCCCGGCTCCGAACGCAGCTTCGGCACTTAGTGCGGCATGGGCGTCATTGAGAACGAATACCCTTTCTCCCGCGTGCTCTGACCAGTTGAAGTTCTCCAGGCCGGGCAATCTCCCGGGCATGCACGCGATGCA
>CBFGXV010000113.1:0-7312 GCA_965652755.1 uncultured Chryseosolibacter sp.
GATCTTTCTTCTGTTGTACAGGAACAAACAGCGCATCAATGCCGAAAAGATCCAGTTACTCAAAAAACAGGCGGAGCTTCAGGTTCTGAATGCCCTTGTAGACGGGGAGGAAAAAGAGCGTTTGCGTCTGGCCAGGGAGTTGCACGACGGGGTAGGAGGTATATTATCCGCATCGAAGATGCATTTAAGTATTTTACAAGACAGTCATTCGCAGGGGCCTGCCAGCGGTCAGCTGAGCAATATCTCCTCAATGCTGGACCACGCATCGCAGGAAATAAGGAACATAGCGCATAATCTGTTCCCGGACATTCTGCTTACAAATGATCTCAGCGCAGCCATTGCGGCTTTCTGTGAACGGGTGAAGAGCCCCGGCCTGAACATTGAGTATTATTGTCTCGGCGAAATACCTGAACTGAACAACCGTTTCAAGTTGATGATCTATCGCGCTATTCAGGAGCTGATCAACAATGTGATCAAGCATGCCCGCGCACACCACGTCCTTGTGCAGCTTAGTTGTCATGATGGTTTGCTTACCGTGGTGGTTGAAGACGATGGCGTTGGTTTTACCGGGCAGGGCAAGAAAGGAATAGGATTGATGAACTTGCAGGAAAAGGTGAAGAACATATCTGGCCGTATGTCGATCGAATCGAGCCCCGGCGCGGGAGCTACCATACAACTCGAATTTGATGTCTCGACGCCAAAAGAACACCCTGTGTTGGAACCTTCTGTTGCACCCGCCCGATGAACATGATCAATATCGCGATTGCCGACGACCACCTTCTCGTCATAAATGGTCTTAAGGCCATGATTGAGAACACGAGCGACATCAAGCTGCTCTTTTCTGCTACCAGTGGATACGATCTGCTCAGCGAATTAAAAGAGAAACAGCCGGATGTCCTGTTACTGGATATTCAGATGCCCGATATCAACGGTATTGACCTTTGCAAGGAAGTTCACGCGCGCTATCCGTTGGTGAAGATCATTGCATTGACAAATTTCGAGCAATCCTCTTATGTGAAGCAGATGGTCAGAAATGGCGCCCTCGGATACCTGCTCAAGAACATTGACGGAAAAACTTTGCAAGCTGCTATCCGTACCGTTGTGCAGGACAAGCCTTTTATCCACGAGCAGATCCGGAACAATATGCTCAATGAAGTGCTTTCCGGAACCAAGGTGACCTCACAAGGTATATCGCTGACGAAAAGAGAGCTGGAGATCCTGGGACTTGTAGCTAAGGAAATGACGAACCAGGAAATTGCCGACAAGCTGTTTATAAGCGTTCGCACCGTTGAGACGCATCGCGTCAACCTGACGCAAAAGCTTGGCGTCCACAACACCGCAGGCCTTGTAAAGGAAGCTTACAAACGCGGCCTTATCTAGGCGATCGACCGTTACTGTACACTAGTTCTGAAGTTGTTTCAGTTCCACTTTTGATCTGGAAGCTGGCGTCAGGAGATGAATAATTGTCCATGCGAAAAGATACGTAAGTCCGCAGACTGTAAACAGCACGTTGTAACCTCCCGCCAGGTTTCCTTCTGCCTTGTAGGAATCCAGTAAATATCCCACAAGCATCGGGAACAGGATACCCCCGAGGGCGCCCGTCATGCCGCCAATGCCTACGACCGAGCTAACAGCTTCCTTGGGGAACATATCGGAAGCGGTGGTGAACATATTTGTAGCCCAGGCCTGATGCAGCGCCACTGCAAGGCTGATCAACGCCACAGCTACCCAGATATCGGTCACGAACTGCGCGCCGATGATTGAAAGCTCCAGCGTGGCAAAGATTAGTAGCGCTGTTTTCCTCGCCTTCAGCGTTTGCCAGCCACGCCTGATGAGCCACGACGAAAAATATCCACCACTGATACTGCCCACGGTGGTCGCAGCATAAATGATCATGAGCTGGAGACTTGGTCTGGTCAGGTCAAGATTAAATGTTGAGGAGAAATAGGAGGGAAGCCAAAAGAGAAAGAACCAATAGATTGGGTCGATCAGGAATTTCCCCGTTACGAAAGCCCAGGTCTGAGGAAAGGTGAAGAGTTTATACCACCGGATATTGGACTTCCCGGTTTGATTGCCAGCGGTGCCGTGGTCCTCATTGATCAGGTTTAGTTCCGCGGCAGTAATGCGTTTCTGTCTTGCGGGAATTTCATACAGCACAAGCCAGAATACAAGCCATACAAATCCCAGGGCACCTGTGATCCAGAAGACTTCCTGCCATCCGTAGTTGACCAATATCCAGGGAGTTATAAGCAGGGCCATGACTACCCCAACGCTGGTCCCAGCGTTAAATATGCCCGTCGCCAGGGCGCGTTCCTTCCGGGGAAACCATTCAGCTACGGCCTTCATCGCCGCCGGAAAATTCCCGGCTTCACCGATCCCCAGGCCTATCCGCGCGATGCTGAAGCCTGATACACTTCTCGCCAGCGCATGAGCCATCCCAGATAAGCTCCAGATGATAACAGACCATGAATAGCCGGCCTTTGTACCTATTTTGTCGATCAGCCATCCAAAGAACAATAACCCGACGGCATATGCTGCTGTGAAGGCCATGACAATGTATGCAAAATCAGTTTCGCTCCATGAAAATTCTTTTTCGAGCGTGGGTTTCAAAAGGCCGATGATCTGGCGGTCCAGATAGTTGATGGTGGTGGCAAAGAAAAGCAATGCCACAATCAGCCACCGATAGTTTTTTATTAGCATCAAAACAATGGTCGGGGTGTCGCGTCAGGTCCGGTTCCTATAGGAGCTTGGCCGCCTGGCGTGCGAGAAGTAGCCATTTTCCTTTTTGTTTTTGCCACACCTGCAAAACAGTCAGCTTCACCGTGCCGGGTTGTTGCCCTTTGTTGTCTGTTCCGGCAGTAAATTTGTGTCGTACGAGCGCAACGTCACCGCTGATAGAAATAGTCTGTTCGGTAAGGTCGATGGATGTGAAGCCGGAAGTTCCGTCTATGATGGCGGTGATATACGCATTCTTGTCCTCAATAAGTCCGCTTGAATGGCCGTAACTTAACTGGCTTGCGGTGAGTTGCTCAAGAGCGATCTGATTGCCGTCGATCATCGCCTGGTTGAGTTGTCTCACCGCCCGGGCGATGGCGTCCTCATCTTTTTTTTGCCCGAGCAAGGCCAGAGATGCTAGACACAACAGCAGGGTAGGGAACCATACGCGTTTCATAATATAGTGGTTAGGGTTTCGGTTGTTTTGTTTTATTGATAGCCGTGAGGAGGTATTTTTTCGGATCGCTGGCGTATTGCCAGAACATGACTCCTGCCATACCATGCTCGCGGACGTAATCGCATTTCAGCGTTACCGACTCTTCATCGTCGTAAGATACGAGTTGTTTGGTTTTTGCATTCCACAGGTAGGGAGCCTTGGCCTTGTCATCCCAATGGCGCTCGAAGCCCGGGCGCGTAGCAATGCTATCCTTCACGAATGTATAACCGCCACCGCGCGCGAGTGAGTCGACAGCGCGATTTATGCCATGGTTGTCGCCGGTTTTCATGTACCAGCTTCTTCCGTAGAAAGGTATACCGAGGACCAGCTTCCGGGCAGGAACTCCTGCTTTCGTATATTCCTTGAAGGCCCGGTCACCTGATTGTTCTTTTTGAAAATCTTCCGAGGCAAAAAGGTTTGAATGATGCCCGGCCGTATCGCCTGCCACGTAAAAGTCATACGCCATGAGATTGATGAGATCCAGATACTGATGTGCCTTATCCATTTCCGTCATTTCAATAAACCGGGTAAAGCAGGGGATTGCTGTGGTGAGCAGGTATTTTTTTCCTGTGGTTGCGGACATGGCATCCAGTTCTTCCCTGAGTGCCTTGAACATCAGGGTGAAGTTCTGTTTGTCCTCCGGTCTGAAAACATTATCTTCTCCACGCATCCCCGGATATTCCCAATCTATATCGACTCCATCCAAATCGTAATCCCGTACTATGGCAGCGTTCGTGCGGGCAAATTTGCGACGTGAACTTTCGGTGAGTACGGCATCGGAAAAAAAATCACTCCAGCCCCAACCACCTACGGAAAAAAGTATCTTCAGATCAGGATTGATCTTCTTCAGTTTGTTCAGTTTGCGGAAATTCACCGTATCGGTCTCTAATCTTTCGAGCCAGGCCATGCTATCCCTGACATTCACGAATGCGTAGTTGATATGCGTGAGCATTGTGGCATCTATGGTTGTTTCGTCGATCTCACCGCGGAAACCCGGAACATACCCGATTACGACGAACTGATCGCTGTCTGGATTAGTCGTCGTCCCTGTGTCCTGTGGCGCAGAACAGGAAATGGCTACGAATAACGCTGCGAGGAAAATAGTCAGGCTTGCCGAATGCATAAACAACGGTATTAAACCCTTCATTTTAAAAACGGGTCGTTAAGTATAAGAAAGTTTGACCTATTACGTGCACCGCGCAGTCAAAATATTTCAGACTGATCACCGCGATTCGTTCGCGGTTGCGAAAGGAATTTAACGGGGTTGGCCGGTGTCGGAAAAAGTGCAAACTGACCGAATGTCCGTGAGTGACAGGTAATATCCTGATAAGCAGAAACAGAAAAATGATTACGCGTGCATTTCCGGTAATTTTAACCGTGGCGATCAGCCGGAAAATAAGTTCCTTTGTCGCGCATGCAATATGCGATGAGTATCATGACTGAGCGATTGCTCCGTTAGGGCCGATCAAATCTGTTGTAAGAAAGTGCTCGGTCAAGCGATAATACTTTCAGGATTTTCGCTCTCTGTTTGGCGGTAGCTGAAGGGATGAACACACGGACGCCGGTAGGGGTCATACAGGGCTACATATTTTATAACGCGCTTCTCATCCATTTTGTTGGTAAAAAAGTCGGAAGACAACAGATAGGTGCTTACGATATGATGGATCTTTCCGGATTGTGATGAATCTATTCCGAGGAAGGTGTAACCTTTCACGATCACTTTAAATTCCTTGCGCTTTATCTGGGAATAGTCCCTGGTGAAAGCTCTTACGCCCTCATCGTCCAGCTGCAGGAATGCAAGTTCGTCCTTTATCAACTTTGCGGCGGAACTTTCAAAGGTGGTCGTCATGAACTTGTCGGAAGCCACCGCCCCGATAAGTGCCCCAAGTCCTGCAATAGTCAAAAATTTTCTCCTTTTCATAAAATATTAAAATGATCGGTCTGCTGACAGCAATGATAATGCTGACAACGTGAGTGTAGGGTTGTTTGGCGAGAACGTTGTGAACGCTCCACTTCCCAGCACGAACAAATTTCTGTAATGGTGATGGATCATGTTTTTGTCAACCACACCGAGTTTTTCGTCTGCGCTCATGCGTGTAGTCCCGAGGATGTGAGCCTCCGTCTTGAACGGTTTGAGGAACTCGATCTTTTCCACTGGCAGGCAGCCAAGGATGGAAGGGAGTTTTTCTTTCATTCTTTTCACCGACTTCCATGTGTAGTCGGAATGTTGTTTGAATTCAACTTCCGGTTTCATTTTGTCGCCGCTTGCAATCACACGATTCTCTGCCTGCGGAAGATCCTCAAAAATCATTCTGAATGTGGCCACCTGGCGCCATTTGCCGCTTTCAATGCGTATGAAGGGTGCGTTGTTTGACTCCATAAGACACGCTGCGTATTCTTTGCGATGGTCGCCCTCATAAAGCATGTAGCCATTCGCGTTGACCCAGGTACTGCCGCCGACGTTGTCCAGACCATCAAGATAAACGACAGCGTCCAGGCCGAGTTGTTCACCCAGGCCAGTGCCAGTCAGCGGATTACGGTCTTTGGAATTCAGGAGGATATTTGCATTGAAAATTGCATTGGCTCCCAGCGCTATTACCTCTCCTTCAACATCGTATTCTTTCCCATTCTGTTTGAATTTCACCCTGCGGGCCATATTTCCCGCGAAGTCAACGCCGAATACCTGCGCACCGTACATAACCTTTACACGGTCATCGTCATAAACGCCGAAGTTCGAGTTCTCTATCGTAAATTTGGCATTGACAGGACATACCCCACAAACCGTGCTGGCGCAACAGGCGTTCCTTCCATTCCAGGCTGTGCTCGCCCTGGCAGTCGGCTGACTGATATATTTTGTGCCGTATTCCTTCTGCAATACTTTGTCTACAGTCGAGAGCTTATGGGGAGGCAAAGGATATTTTCCGCTCCTGGGAAAGGGAGTTTCTGCAGGTCCTGAAATGGCCATCAGTTCTTCTACTCTTGTATAATAAGGCTCAAGCTCTTCATAGGTGACTGGCCAGTCCTGTCCAATGCCATAAAGACTTTTCATCCTGAAATCCGAGGGCAGAAATCTGGGGGTGCAGCCGTACCAGCAATTAGAGCTTCCGCCGAAGCCCATCGTGAATGCCCAAAGCTTCTCCGGATTTTTGTTCGTGTATGTTTCGTGCGGCTCCGGATTGGGATTCAAGGATGATCCCTTCTCGGAACTAAGGTCTTTCCTTCGATCCTGCTGAGAGAAAAAATGGCCGGCTTCCAGCACAAGTATCTTGCGGTTCCTGGGCGCCTTACTCAGATATTGGTACAGGAAGAACGTGGACGCGAACCCCGTGCCCACTACTACCAGATCATATTTTTCAGTCATCAGCTTCATCAATACACATTCATTTAATGCAAACATTCCTGCGGTCCGCGCAGTGTGAAAGGCCGGAATTTCATCAACTTTCTGGCGACATACGGATTGCTTCCAAGGATCTCATAGGTTGATCGATCCTCTTTGCGAAGCACCCTGTATTCGCCATTCAGTTTGTAGGCTACCCGGGCCGGATTGCGATCGTTAACGTAGTTCCGGAATTCAAACAGAACAAGCGCCTGTTGCCTTTCTCCAAGCGTCTGCAGATACGGGTCTGTTGAGGAGACAATCTCAACCACATCCTTCTGATAATCAAAAATCTGTGCCGAGACAGGAATAATGAAGTGGTTCGTCTTGCCCCCTTCGGTCCTGAGGTTAGAGAACATCGCAAAAGAGTTTTCCGTTTTCAGGCCCACGTAGGGCAGCGTGCCATTGATGAATAGCAGGGCCGGGATGATGTAAAGCGACCAGTTGGAAATGGCAGGGCTGCTGGCGCCTTCCTGTTGGATCGTTTTTCGCGAACAGGCATAATATAAGAAAAGGCCGCTGAATAACAGGCTGTACAGTGTCCAGAAGAAGTACAGGTGCACCGTTTTCGGCGAAGCCAGCCGGTGATTGAACGCGTACACGAATCCCAGGAAAAGCAGCGCGATAATACAGACGCTCAAAAGTTTTTTCAGTGAGAACCCGTTGAATAGTCTGGTGCAGCCGCGCCTCAGGTTGTGGTAAAGTGTAGATAATTTTTGGGTAAA
>CBFGXV010000114.1:0-7257 GCA_965652755.1 uncultured Chryseosolibacter sp.
GCGGATGCGGCTCAGCTCCGCCTCATAGGACGCGTCAGTATAATCAATTTCCTCGCGCTTGATAAGTGGAACATCACCGATATGGCCTGCGATTATCTCTACCTGGGCGATAACACCATCGACTTTGAGATTCCTGGTACGCTGGGAGTGCTTTACAATTACGACACATGGCTTGCCCAACGGGAAAAGGATCGGGTATATCCGTTCCTCGCCGCGGAAGAATTTCTCGATGCAGGCAGGGTTTCCACCCGCATATCTTTCGTGAATGTTTTTCCGGATGATATCACTACTGAATTTATTTCAAGACTGAAAGACTCGCCCGGAGCCGTATTGATCATCAATACCAGCAATGCTCATGGCATGGCCGAGCAAAGAAAAGTTTTTACGGACCTGATCAACGCAGACTGTAAAAATCCGGTGGTCATATCGAGGACCTACCGCAATCTGACTCCCGAACTACTTCAGCTCTACGGGGCCACCGATATCGGCGGATTGTTCATCGATGGCCTGGGTGATGGAATTTTCCTGCGCGCTGAAAATTCCGGGCCCGATAAAATGATCAACGAGACTGCGTTTAATATCCTTCAGGCTACCCGCACGCGCATTTCCAAGACCGAATATATTTCGTGTCCTTCCTGCGGGCGAACATTGTTCGATCTCCAGGAAACCACCGCGAAGATCCGTTCGCGCACCTACCATCTGAAAGGCATCAAGATCGGGATCATGGGCTGTATCGTGAATGGGCCTGGCGAGATGGCGGATGCCGACTACGGCTATGTTGGATCAGGTCCCGGGAGAATAACGCTTTACCGCGGCAAGGAGGTCGTGAAAAGAAACGTTCCTTCAGCCAAAGCTGTTGATGAGCTGATAGACATCATTCGCACCGACGGAAACTGGATCGAACCGTCATCGGTTGTTTAACACGTATTGCCATGGAAACACCTCACACTGAAAATACACGGAAGAAAGGCGGATGGAAACAATTTTTTTCCCTTGGTGAAGTAGGCGGATATTTCTTCCGCAGGAAAGATCCTTCCCGTCCTTCGAACATCAACATCAGGATGATGCACGGCATCAACAAGATCTCTATTGTGGTCTTTTTGCTGGGAGTTCTGTACCTGATCCTGAAACGTCTCTTATAAATACCGGTCTTCAACAGCCCCGCTAACGGACCGTTGACCGAATTCTGAACCCTTCATTCGTTCAGGGTGAAATTCCTGTTTCGTTCCCAGCGACCTCGTTGTGAGCCAGCGACAAGCGCGGCTACAGTGACGGCAAGTCGAAAAAAGCCAGTTCCCGTCCACTAAAACGGCCGAAAACACGTTTTATCCATATAATTTGGCTTTCAGGTACTTAGGCCCGCTCATATTGCCGTTTTTTATAGTTATTTCATTATTTTTGACAGAATTACCCCATTTATGGCCCGGGCGATCATTCTAATTATTGGTGGTATCCTGATGCTGGGAGCGTGCACCCAGCGGTCCATTTGCCCTGCATTTCAAAGTGCCTATATCCACGACAAGGACGCCCTGCGCAAGAAGTTCAGCTATTTCCTCGAAGATTCAACGCCGAAGCTCCTTACAGCCAGCAAAAACAAATATCTCATCGCAGAGCCGACGCCCTATCGGAAGAAGCTGCGAAGCCTTCAGACTGTGGCAATGAAACCAGTGCCGGTGATCGTTCCGGATTCCCTGCTGAACGAAGACAGCGTCTCTTTGGAGGAACTGGACAGGGCGGCGCGCTCGGTGATCGACAGCACCTTTATCGAGGATGTTCCGGCGCAGCCGCAACAAGCGCCCGTGGAAGACAGTGTCTATGTCATTACAAAAGATAAGGAACTCCGGCTTCTCAAGTACAATGGCGCCGACAGCCTTGTATACGATCCGGTATCCGAAAAATACGTGGCCCAGAAACCCGAGTATTACGTGAAAGACGTCAGGCTCAATGTCGAGCAGGATAATTACATGTGGTATCTGCGCGATTATCTCGTTCTTCCGGATGTGCGTCTTGCGCGCCTCCAGCAGGGATCGGAGAAGAACAGGAACAGTGGCGAAAAGGTCAGGAAGAAAAAGGAAAAGAAAGGATTCTTTAAGAACCTGTTCAGGAAAAAAAGCAAGGAAGCGGATTCCACCCGGGTACCCGCACCTCCCAAAGAAGAATTCGATTTTATCGACGCTGATACGCTGACGAGCGTTTCACCGCCGACCCGGCAGTCGGAATCCAGGAAAGAACTGCTTGCTGCCCGCAGGAAAAAATCCGCTGACGAGGCTGCCACTGATCCAGCTATCGCCCCTGAAACCAAAAAACGCAGACCCGGATCCGGAGATGCTGTAAAAGAGGACGAAGAAGAGCAGACTCCCATCGAAGGGTTTTAATCCAACCTATATCATCATCACACGGGCCTTCGACAAGCTCAGGCTCCGCGGGACTCGCTGTATACCACCACGAACCTACGGTTCGCGACAACAGAGATCGCACGTTTGAAGCGTTAGATTCTAATCGAACAGTGTAAGATTTCCGTGCTGGTCGGATGGGGGAGTGGGTACGATCAGGGAAGGCACATCCACGTTCTGCTGGCTGATTCGCGGAGAGACGGAATAATAGTCCAGGTCGTTCGTCCCGGGATTGCTGATGATCTCCAGAAGAACTTCTTCCGGGCTTTCCTTATCAAGCCACGTCTTCTCTGATTCGCGATCCA
Source organism: uncultured Chryseosolibacter sp. (assembly GCA_965652755.1). GTDB lineage: Bacteria > Bacteroidota > Bacteroidia > Cytophagales > Cyclobacteriaceae > Chryseosolibacter. The sequence goes on from CBFGXV010000114.1 coordinate 2,699, forward strand.
GTATGAGCGGCATCCGCTCCTGAATAACATTTACGACGCTGTTGGAAGGACTGGTGATGATCGTAAAAGTCTGGATCTGATTTCCATCAGTGTCCTCGAACTCCTCCCACAATGCCGGGAAAGAAAAAAGGCCCTGTGTCTTGAGGATAAACCGGTAGGGGATACTCGTCTTCTTCCCGATCTTCTTCCATCCATAAAATCCGTCGGCGGGTACGATGCATCGTTGCTTGAGCAAGGCTTTTTGCAGACCAGGTTTCTCCGGGAAGTCCTCGCCGTGAAGGTTAATGATCTTCTCGCTCAGCGCTTTATTCTTCGCCCATTCGGGAGCCGTCCCCCAGTAAAACAATGAAAGCCCCTGCGGTGTGGTACTCGTGATGACCGGCAGCAGATGGGTGGGAGACGCATTGTAATGCGCCTTATAAAATTCAGGAACATCTACTGAAAAACGTTCAGCAACTTCTGAAGAGGAGGCGGTGATGCTGTAGCGATCTATCATTGTGAGTTTAAAGTAATCGGGTATGGGTGACTGCTCAGTTTGACTTCACGTCACGCTTTGAGTTGTGAGCTGTTGTTACGTCCGTTTTTTTTGACAATACTTTCAATGCGCGTGCGAACTTACAGTGTGTGCCTGATAAATGCATTGAAACCGAGCTAATTCTTCGCTGACCGGGGAATCAGTCTCTCGTCAAAAAATCCAGGGCGCGCTGCTCAGACCAATATAAGCCATTTTTATTAAATTGTGTAAACCCCACGTGACCTCCCCGGGAAAGAATTTGCAGGCTGACAAACGCATGATTCTCGAGCAAAGCGACGGGAAAACATTCCTTGCTGAGGAAGGGATCGTTAAGCGTATTGATGATAAGCGTGGGGGTGCGTATCGCATTTACAAAGCGCAGGGAACTGCACTGTTCGTAATAGTCGATTGCATTTTTGAACCCGTGCAGCGGGGCGGTATAACAATCGTCGAATTCCGTAAGGGTTCGGATAGCGGCCAGTCTGGATATGTCGATATCGTTGCGACCGCGCGATTTCATCAGGACTTTGCTTTTGAGGCTTTTGACAAAACGGTTGGAATAGATGCGGTTACCGGGTTGCGAGATCTTCTCGCAACTGCTTCGAAGATCCATGGGGACTGAAATTGCGACGGCTTTGGTTATGAGATCCGTGGTCTCGCGTTCACCGAGGTATTTCAGCGTGACATTGCCACCCAGACTAAAGCCGACGAGATAAATGGACTTGTATTTTTTCTTTTGCCGGATGTGCTCTACAACAGTGTGCAGATCATCGGTCGCTCCGCTGTGATAAAAGCGCCGCTGCCGGTTCATTTCACCGCCGCAGCCACGGAAGTTCCATGCGCAGATGTCAAAACCGCCATCGTAAAGAGCCTTGGCCATGCCCTTGATATACGCGCGTTGACTGTTGCCCTCCAGGCCGTGAGAGATGATCACCACTTTCTCCGAGTCGCGCGTCAGCCAGTCGAGGTCAAGGAAGTCATCGTCAGGAGTGTCGATCCGTTCCCGCGTATAGGCGGTGAGTGATACGCGTCTCATCAGCGCCGGAAATATCGTCTCCAGATGCGGGCTGAAAAGAAAAAAGGGAGGGAGGTAATCCTGCAAAAATTCCTTTACAGATTTTTCGGGAGGTTGTTTGTCGTCTTCTTTCAATTCTGTTTTCCTGCTACAATATTCAGGTGGCCCAGGTGATGATCGCCGTGCCAGGCGTACATCGCAACGATGCGTTCCAGACGGTTGTTCTTTTTCGTTTCCGGATGGACATATTCCCGTTTCAGATCTGCGGGAGAAAGTGACTTGAGGAGAATGGTCCACTTTGCGTGCAACGCCTTCAATACGTTTATGGAAACCTGGGGATCGGCCTTCACCTCCGGAGTTTCAGCCCACAACTTTTCATCGTATGCCTTGATCGTCGGGGTGTTTTCAGTCAGCGTCCACTTGAACCGGATGTATGCGTTCATGTGGCTGTCGGAAAGATGATGGATCACCTGACGCGCAGTCCAGCCGCCTTCGCGGTAAACACTATCAAGCTGTTTTTCGGAAAAAGTCCTTACAACGTTTTCAATACGTGCAGGCAATGATTCAATGCGACGGATGCAAAGGTCGAGCTCCTCTCTCGAATAAACTTCGAGCGGAACAAACTTTCCGATGGGATATCGCAATGTCTCGTCATTCATGGGTGGCGGCAGCTGACTTTTTTCGTTTGTCTCTCACACGGATGTTGACCATTTCGATCATCATAGAGAACACAACCGCAAAGTAAATATATCCTTTCGGAATATCCTTGGCGAGACCCTCCAGGAAGATCATAAAGCCGATAAGGATGAGGAATCCAAGGGCGAGCACCTCCATGGATGGATGTTTGTGGATAAAGTCGCTGATCCTGCCTGAGAATATGATCATGATGCCAATGGATACGACCACCGCAATGATCATGATAATAATATGTTCGGTTAGACCCACAGCTGTGAGAATGGAATCGAATGAGAAGATGATATCCAGCAGAATGATCTGTGCAATGATCCCGCGCACATTGACTTTTTTTCCTCCTGCTTGTTGTATTGTTTCCTCCTCGCCTTCCATTTCGTGGTTGATCTCCCGCGTGCTTTTTGCGATGAGGAACATTCCGCCGAAAATAAGGATGAGGTCGCGTCCGCTGATCGCCTGGTCTTCACTGATCCAGTCAGGAACCCAGAAAAGCGGCTCCTGGAATCTCATAACCCAGGTGATTGTTAGCAGGAGCAGGATACGCACGCCCATCGCCAGAAGCAAACCCATGTTTCTGGTCCTGGCGCGAATTTCTACAGGAAGACGATTTGATACAATAGAAATGAAGATGATGTTGTCAATGCCAAGCACAACTTCGAAAAAAGTCAGTGTCAGCAGCGCTAACCAGGCTTCCGGGTGTAGGAAGATTTCCATTTGCGGGGTTTAAAGAACTTTAAGCTGATTAAAAATAAGGGAACTATGATTATCGAACAAGGCCGAAAGTTCTCCAAAATGATTGACTTTAACGCACATAATCTTATTTAACCCCCGCTATTTAGCACATTATTATTCATGGACGACCAGCGCTTTTTTCTGAATTGATCCCTGCGGCGTCGAAATCTGAATAAGGTATACACCACCCGAAAGTAATTTTGTCTCCACGGCTTTTATGTGCTCCCCGGCCTTGAAAGTACCGGAATATACTTCCCGGCCGAAGGTGTCGAACAGCCTCACTGGTGTCTCAACTTTGACGGGTGCCGGAAGAATGATGTTGAGCATTTCATCAGCCGGATTCGGATAAAGCCGGATGTCATTCTCCAACGAGCTTTCCACACCCGTGATGATTTCGGACGAAGCTGTTCCATCCCGGCGCATGACTGTTTGAATCACGTCTTTCGTCTGAAGGTTCTGCACAAATACGATCACTGCGAAAGGTGCGAAATCTCCGCCCGGATTTCTTGTGACGTGGCGCATGTCGTAAGAGACTTTGATCTCCTGTACAGGATCCGTTGCAGAAAGGGATGTCAACGGAGTGCCTGATGCATCGGGCAGGAATTTCCGCAGCACATAGATCTGACCGTCAACTGTTTGTTCGGCAATTGCGATAAAAACATTGTATTGACCAGGTCCGCCCAGATCGTTTGTCGCCTGAACACTGGCTTTCACGTACAGTTGGGCCATATCGGGCAGCGATGCGTCGATCTCCGGAAGGAAGTCTACCGAAATGTTGACGGGTGATGTCACCAGTGACCGGAGATTGAAGTAGGTGTCAATCGCCTGTGACTCAAAGGATGCGTTCGTTGAGCTTTGTCCAAATCCTCCATCGATGAACGCCCTTACAGGGTTCGTTACGCCATAGAAGGCGGCCCTGGCGTTCTGATCGACAGGGTTGTCGAGATGCAGGTTGTCGGTCACAGCATTCGTCACCGCGGCAGCGTGGTGGTATTGAAGCTTCACTAGTTCCGCTGGATTGAAATTGGCTCCGCGGAACAACCTGAACTTGTCATTGTTGGCAGTCGCGCTTTCGTTGGTGAAGTTTTCTACCAGGATGGTGCGGTTGCGTTCTTCAATCACGACATTGTTAAAGGCAAATCCATCGCGGCCCTCCAGGTTGTTGAAGCTGGAGAATGCTACTCTGAAGCGCACTTGTGTTCTTGGCTGGGTGATTACATCAAGCGTGTGCTTTCCGTTCGACCATTCCAATTGCTCTGTGTCAGACCAGCCAGAACTGAGATTGCTCTGTTCACCGGGATTTGAAGAGATCGTCAACCTGTTATACCAGTCAAGACCGGATGCGACATTTCCGAGTCGCTCCCATGTCTGTCCGCCATTCGTTGAGTATTGCAAGACCGCTCCGTCGGAGGCTTCCGTGTCAGTCCAGTGTTTTAAAGAAAGGACGGGACGCGAGAAAGATGAAAGATCGAAACACGGACTGTTGACGAAAGATACATCGTTCGCCCTGTAAGGATCAGCCGAATCGGTCACCCAGGCTGATTCGCCTGTATTGATCCTCGCCTTTGATGCTGCCGTAAACTCCCAGGACGAATTTCCAGCCGGGTC
>CBFGXV010000115.1:0-7217 GCA_965652755.1 uncultured Chryseosolibacter sp.
CACCGGCATCTCAGCCAGCCCTACCTCCGCGATTTTCTCTTGCTGCGGATCAACTACATCAATCGCTTCAAAAGCATCATTGAACAGGGAACCCGGTCAGGGGAGTTCAAAAAAACGATCGACAAGAAACTCGCTGTCATGACGCTGTTCTCTTCACTCAACTGGATGCCCATGTGGTATGATCCCGCGGGAATGATCGATCCGATTGAACTGGGCAAGCAACTATCCGACATGCTTGTAAACGGCCTCAAGCAAAACACAAAATAACACGGGCCTTTTTCCAGCGCCCATTTACAACCTGGCGAGCTCACCGCCCGTCCTTTCCGGCAGAATCCCGATCGCCCACAAGACATTCAGGCTCAGGTTTATTATATTTATAAGCCAAACAGAGCGTCTATGTACGGAGGGGGATTCACTTTTGAAGGAATAAAACAGGAAACCGCAGAGGATCCGCAAATGCTGGCTGCCTTTGAAGCGCGCATTGACCGCGGGGAAAAAATCGAGCCTTCTGACTGGATGCCGCAGCTCTACCGCAAACAACTGATCCGCATGATCGAACAGCACGCCCACAGCGAGATCATCGGGGCGCTTCCCGAGGGCACGTGGATCACGCGGGCACCCGGGTTCAAACGCAAGCTTGCCTTGATGGCAAAAGTTCAGGATGAAGTAGGCCACGCCCAGCTTCTTTACAGCGCGGCGGAAACCCTGGGAAAAACCAGGGAAGAAATGATACAGGATCTTATTTCGGGAAAGTCCAAGTATTCAAACATCTTTAACTACCCTGCCGTTACCTGGGCGGACTCATGCTTCATCTCATGGCTGGTTGATGCAGGAGCAATCGTAAACCAGCTTGCAAACGCCAAAGGCAGCTACGGCCCTTATTGCCGGGCGCTGGATCGCATCTGCGCCGAGGAATCTTTCCATCTGAAATTCGGACATCACTGCGTAATCTACCTGGCTTCGGGCTCGGCAATCCAGCGACAAATGTTCCAGGAGGCGATCAACAGGTGGTGGCCACCGATGATGCACTTTTTCGGGCCGGCCGATAAGATCTCGGCACACACGGAGGTGCTCATGAAGTGGAAGGTTAAAATGGCGACGAACGACGATATGCGCAACCAGTTCCTCGATATGTATGTGCCGAAGATATGGGAGCTCGGCTTCACGATCCCGGATCCAAACCTTAAAAAAAACGCAGAAACGGGACGGTGGTCATATACCGAGCCTGACTGGGAAGAATTCAAACGCGTTATAAACGGAGGGGGTCCCTGCAACCATGAACGACTTGAGGTCAGAAGAATCGCAGAAGAGCGCGGCAAATGGGTCAGAGATGCGCTGCGCAGTCCGAAAGCCAGCTACGTAGCTCCGCTTGTCTGACTAGTTTACGTTGAGAAACGGCCCGGCAAGCAACTGGATCTCGCGCCAGAGGGCTCTGAAAGCTTCCGCAGGAGTGTTGAAGTAATTTTTCAGATACAGCAGTGCACTGCTGTCTTCCGGCAGATCATTGTTGATCCACTTCCAGATATCATCGGCCAAAACCAGCAACTCATGGCTGTGGTATTTTGGATAATACTTGGAAAGCAGATCGAGCACCACTAGCAATTCTACGTACTTCACTGGTCAGTTATTGAGGGTACGACAATTTCCTGCGTGGGGAATAATAAGCAACGCTACCGCGTGAATTTGGTTGACTATTTTAATAAAAAATATTTGTACCAAAAACCCTTCTCAGTCGGTTGCAATCCGTTTATATTGAAAGTCATCATCCGGCATTGCAATGAATTCCCTGGATCCGAGAGTCAAGCGTCTACCAAAAACGGGCCAGCCCGGAGAAATTCTTCCAAAGGCTGCGCTTGATCAATTCGGCACCTTTGAGGTTTTCGTGCAACCCAAAGCGGGGAAACCTTTTCAACACGAAGGGGCTGTCCACGCTCCCAATCTGGAGATGGCGTTTATCCTTGCGAAGGAAACTTTTACGCGCAGATTCACCTGTACTTCCCTCTTTGTGACGGATACACGCCACGTTTTTGTTTCGCCCATGACCGAAGCAAACCAAAGCGCGTATGAGCTGATCGCCGATCGGGCCGATGATGGAGGCCCGGCGGAGGAATACGAGATCTTTCATCTTCTGAAACGCGGAAAACAACACATCCAGGCAACGCGCGTAACGGCATCAAGTCCCGGGCAGGCTATGGCGAGCGCTAAAAGTCAGTTTGCGGGCAAAAACGTTTTTAATGTCTGGGCAGTGCGCGTGGCGGATATCCGCTTTACATCTCCGGAAGAACAGGATCTTTGGGCAACACTCCCGGAAAAGACATTCAGAGACGCCGCCGAGTACAAGGGAGGCGAAAAACTAAAGGCCTTTCTGGAACAAAGGCAACCGTGACAACGCGCTAATTCCCACTACGTATATACATCATGAATCCGTCCGCCCTGAAAGAGCTTTTATACAAAATCGCCGATGACCAGCTCATCATCGGTCATCGCAATTCCGAGTGGACGGGAATGGGCCCTTTACTCGAAGAAGATATTGCCTTCTCCTCGATGGCACAGGATAAGATCGGTCAAAGCCTGGCCTTGTACACAATCCTTCACGACCTGGGAGAGCCTGCGCCCGATACGGTTGCTTTTACCCGCGCGGCTTCCTCCTTCCGCAACTGTATATTCGTTGAGCTTCCAAACGGCGAGTACGACTTCAGCCTTGTCCGTCATTTTCTCTACGACACAGCGCTGGCCATAAGATTTGACATGCTAACGGATTCTTCCTGCGAACCGCTGGCCCAGCTCTCGAAAAAAATCCGCGGCGAGCTTAAATATCACACCATGCACGCCAACACATGGATCAGGCAGCTCGGCTCAGCCACAACTGAAAGCGTCAGTCACCTGCAATCATCGCTGGACACGTCGCTGCCTTATGCTTTGGGAATGTTCGAGACATCTCTATATGAGGACGCGTTGAAGGATGAAGGCTTGTTCGCCGGAGAGCAGGCGCTCCAGGCGCGGTGGCAGGAAAGAATAACGGACATCCTGGCGCAAACCCAGCTGGTGATCAGGTCATGGGACGTCCAGCCGGTGACCGGCGGGCGCGCCGGAAAGCACAGCGAGCACCTTCAGCCATTGCTTACGGAGATGTCAGAGGTTTTCAGAATAGATCCCACAGCCGAGTGGTAATCAAACAACAGACTATGGAAAATGTCATCCGCGAACTCCGGGAAATCATATCAGTTTATGAAAAGAAAATAAAGGCCATTCCCGAACCTGAACTTTCTGCCAAACCCATTCCTGCCAAATGGAGTAAAAAGGAAGTTCTCGGTCACCTGATCGATTCAGCACAAAATAACCTGCGGCGTTTCATCTGCAGCCAGTACGAAAGTTCGCCTCCGTTCATCGCGTATCAGCAGGACTTCTGGGTGTCCAGTAATCAATACCAGCGCGCTCCTTCCGAAGACATCCTTCAGTTGTGGAGACTTCTCAACCTGCGGATCGCGGATGTCCTGGATAACATGCCCGAATCAAACTATAAAAAGCAATGCAACACCGGCAGCCTGCACACCCTGGAATGGCTTGCGGCGGATTATCTGAAGCATCTGAAACATCACATGAACCAGATCATTTCCGGCTCGTTTGATGTTATCTACAAATAGCGCGTCGGATGAGCACTGACATTACAAGGGAAAATATTATGACGTGGCTTTCAGATGTGAAAGACCCCGAGATCCCCGTATTGTCACTCGTCGATCTCGGCGTAATCAGGAATGTGACTATTGATGCTGATGCCGTCACCATCGAGATGACGCCGACGTTTGTCGGATGTCCTGCCCTGGACATGATGCAGACTGAGATAAGGGACGTTTTACACAAGAGAGGGGTCGCTCACGTACAGATCGAAGTTTCATTCAAGCAACCATGGACTTCCGACATGATTTCCGAGGAAGGACAAAAAGCTCTGAGGCAGTTCGGCATCGCCCCTCCAGCCGCCCGGACCCTTTTCGGCGACCTCGACATCCTTGATCATGCTGAGTGCCCGCGCTGTGGCAGCGCAAATACCGAGCTCCGGAATATCTTCGGCGCTACCTTATGCCGCTCCATACATTATTGCAATGTCTGCAGGGAAGCGTTCGAACAATTTAAACCAGTGTAGGTGTTACCACTGACAGCTAAAAAATATAAAAACAGGAACAGTATTAACAGCTTGCAGATGAAGTCAGGGATGTGTTTTTGGATATCGGGGGTGTTCTGGGCTGCGGCTATCCTGTCCGGTTGTGAGAAAAAAGCGACCGAACAGACCGAGTTTACCAAGGCGGATTCCGTTACCGGGACTTATCTATCGCTGCAGGATACGATGCTTCAGGTATGGAACACAATGATCCATGATGACAACCGCAAGATCCTGGCGATGGATCACCTCCTCGACAAGCTTTCCGTGACCAATCCCGAGAAAAGCGAAGAGCTCAGTAATTACCAGCGGCGTCTTGACGAGCTGCCAGGAATGCGTTACGACCAGCAGTCCATTTCCGACCCGGAAGTTGTTACGGAGTACGATTTTGCTTCGAACTCCCTCGTTGCAGAACTGATAGCGCTGGCGGAATCCCAACGCGAGTTTGCATACGACAAATCACTGCAGACACTTGTAGATTCAATCCGGTCTGCCGATCAGCGGGTTTTGAATTACCGTGCGGAATATGATCAGGTCGCCTCGCGGTTCAATCGCTTTGTTGAGCAGCACCACGATCTGCTTGAAGGCTTGTCTGCGGATTCATTTGTCGCCAGGAGGCCACTATTTGAAATGGCGGCAGAATAACTCCCTCAGCACATGGCGTCAAATTTAAGCCACTACCACCTGCCGCTTTTTTTCCTTTCCCGGTCACGACCTTTTCCGCTGCCGCCATAGCTGCGCGTAGAGGAAGATTTTCTCGCCGGTTTAGAACCACCGCGGTCGGTAACTTCAATGCGGACAACCCGGCCCTTGAACTCAAAACCATGGAGATGGTCACGCACAACGCTGGTATAATCAGGATCTACTTCAAAGAAAGAGTAAGCGCCTTTGAGATCGATCCTTCCGATCTTTTCGCGGGTGAGGCTTGAGCGGTCACAGATCATTGCAAGCAATTTTCCGGCATCCAGGCCATCCATTTTTCCAAGGTTGATGAACAAGCGGTCACCGCCAACGACGTGGTCAGTATGGCCTTTGTCGGAGCGATCGGATTTGTCACCACCCTTGTTCAGATCAGGAGCACCGCGGTAATAATCCAGGAAATGATTGAACTCAAGCGCTGTAAATCGTTTGATGATCTCTTCTTTGCTCAGGTCATTGAGCTCTTCGTATACAGCGGGAAGGAAATGAGCGATTTCATTTTCCGCGAGATGCACTTCGCGCAGGCGGTGCACAATATTGAGGACACGCTTTTCGCAAACTTCCTCGCCTGTTGGAACGAGTACCTTTTCGAAAGTGACCTTGATCATTTTCTCTATCTGGCGGATCTTGTGAAGTTCTTTCCTCGCAATAAGCGCAATTGATACGCCAGTCTTCCCGGCGCGCGCAGTGCGACCGCTCCTGTGTGTATAGAATTCAATCTCATCAGGCATATTCATGTGTATGACGTGCGTGATGTTGTTGACATCTATACCGCGTGCTGCCACATCGGTCGCGACCAGAAGCTGGAGCGCCTTGCTGCGGAAGTTGCGCATAACGCGGTCGCGTTGCTGCTGGGTAAGGTCCCCATGCAGGGAGTCCGCGTTATATCCGTCCTTGATAAGGTGCTCAGCGATGCGCTGAGTATCCGCCTTGGTGCGGCAGAAGATCACACCAAAGATGTCGAGATTATAATCGACGATCCTCTTGAGGGCCAGATACCGGTCGCGGTCCTCGACCAGCATATATTGATGAAGGATATTCTGGTTGCCCTGATTCTTCTCCCCTACTGTCAGCTCGACAGGACTATCCATGTATGTATTCGCAATTCTGCGCACTTCCGATGGCATGGTCGCCGAGAATAGCCACACATTCTTTTCCCCGGACGTGTGGGACAGGATGTGATCAATATCCTCCTTGAAACCCATGTTGAGCATTTCATCAGCCTCGTCCAGGACGAGGTATTCAATATCCGCGAGGTTGACAACCTTTCGGTCCAGCAGGTCCATCAGTCGCCCGGGAGTGGCAACGATGATCTGCGCACCGCGTTTGATCTTTTTAATCTGGTCTGTGATGCTTGCACCGCCGTAAACAGCAACGATGTTGAGACGTTTTACGGATTTTGAAAAATTCTCAAAATCATTGGTGATCTGCATACACAGCTCGCGCGTCGGCGCCAGGACCAGTGCTCGGGTGGTTGTGTCTTCGTCATCGATGAGTTGGATAAGCGGCAGGCCAAACGCCGCGGTCTTGCCCGTGCCCGTCTGGGCGAGCGCTACTACATCCTGATTGCCCTGAAGTAATACAGGTATTGCTTTAGACTGAACCGGTGTCGGCGTTTCAAAGCCGAGTTTCTTTACCGCTTCAAGAATTTCACCGGATAATCCCAGTGTTTCAAATGATTGCATGTTTCTTAAAAATAAGGGGCAAAGGTACGTCAATTAATTGACAATTGTACCGGAGGAAGCTTTATGCGCTTTGGCGGTATAATCAAACAGCCAAAATCTTTCTCACCTCTTTTTTATAGGGGTATCATCCATTTTGGCAACATCAGAGGCTTTATTGTTATTTTTGGATATGAAGAACTTGGGCAGAAAGCTGGGCTTCTTTACCGCATTCCTCATCCCGATGCTGGTGGTAACAGGTTTTTACCTCGGTGGCTATTGGAATTTCCTGCCCGTAATCTTCTCCTTTCTCCTGCTGCCGTTGATTGATCAGTCCATCGGGATCGACGTTTCAAATGTGCCCAGGGACCAACTGAAGAGCGTGGGTGATGATGTCTATTACCGGGTGGTCACCTACATATGGGCATTCGTTCAGTTAAGCTTTTTGATATGGGCTGCTTTTGCTTTCACCTCCGGAAGACTCACCGGGGGAATCGAGCGCGCCGCGTTTATACTCGGTTGCGCGCTGGTGACGGGTGGCATTGGGATAACCGTCGCGCATGAGCTCGGTCACAAGAATTCGCCTGTTGAAAGATTTTACGCAAAGGTTTTGTTGCTCACTGTTTGCTACATGCATTTTATTATCGAGCATAACCGCGGGCACCATGTTTCTGTCGCGACACCTGAAGATCCGGCAAGTG
>CBFGXV010000116.1:0-7194 GCA_965652755.1 uncultured Chryseosolibacter sp.
AACGCGTTACTTCAGTAACCACCCAATCGCGTCGCCCATAAACGGGGCGCACTGGTAGTCGTTCACGCCTTGCCAGCTCGTCATGTAAAGCGATACCATGCCTTCGCCCATCGCGATGACCTTACCGCCTCCTTTTACTTCAGCAAACACGCCGAAGGGATTTGCATCCGACGCGTTGCTGTACGCGAATGGTGTACCGCCCTGCACGGTACGTGCGCCGTGATAGGGGATGGAGTACTTCTTGTTCGTCACCTTGCCGGGTTGGGAGTGTCCACCGCTCGACCGGTCGGGATTGTTGGATGCGAATGTAATCCCGAAGGGTGAAACGATGTCGTTGGCATTGACCTGGGCCAGTGTGGACCAGTAATCTTCTTCCACTACAATAAATAACGAACCACCTTTCTCAACGTATTGCCTGATCGTTTTGCATTCTTCCGCAGAATACTTTTTGGAGGGCACGTGGATAAAGAACAGATCGGTCTTCGATAGCGCATCCGCGGTGATGGGTGTCTTCAGGTAGGCGAGTTCAGCATTGTGAGCTTCTGCATTTTTTGTGAGCTCTCCAGTCATGTAATTCAGACGGTCGGTCGGTACAAGTTCCGTGGAGATCTTATCAGCAGGATCGCTGTAGAATCGCTGGCCATGCGCTACGTCTATCAGGATTTTTTTCTTCTGGGCGGAAGCAGTGGTCCAGGAGCAGATCAGCGCTACGATGAACGAGGTAAGAATTGTTGATGCTTTCATGGCAATTTTTTGGAACCAGGGTCAATGACCGTGCCATAGACGACATGCGCCCCCCTGAGCTTCTATTAATGGTGGAAAAGATTCAGCTGTTCGGAATTGGTATGATATCATCCGGTAACGGGCAAAAGTTATGGAAGTGCTGCTGTCCCGCACCGTCGCTTTCACACTTCGGCCCCCGCAGCGCAGCACCTCAACAACCTCAAAACTTCAACACCTCAACACATTATCACATTATCACATATCTTAGCACAAATCCAAGCATGCACGCTCCTTGATTCAGGAACCATGAAAACGCTCTTAATTACTCCGGAAGGTTTGGAAAAGCTAAAAGCCGAGTTGGATCATTTGTGGCGCGTTGAACGACCAGACACCACACAAAAGGTCGCCTGGGCCGCAAGTCTCGGAGATCGGTCTGAAAATGCCGATTATCATTACAATAAAAAACGCCTGCGAGAAATTGACAGGCGCGTACTCTATTTGCGCAAACGCATCGATGATTTGAAAGTCGTCAATTATTCACCCTTCCAGGAAGGCAAGGTGCTATTTGGAGCGTGGGTAGAAATCGAAAATGAAAGAGGGGATCAAAAGCGCTTCCGTATCGTCGGGTACGATGAGATTTTCGATACCAAAGATTACATCTCCATAGACTCGCCGATGGCTCAAGCACTGATGAAAAAAGAAGTGGGGGACAAGATTGTCGTGAAAACAAATGCAGGTGAATTTGTCTGGCATGTTACCAAGATTGAGTACCAGAAATAAACGTTTGTTTCCGAATTGAGAACCTTAGGTCAGTATAGCCTTGTAGATGAGCACCGGGCCGGACGTATGGCCCGGCCGTGGCAGGAAACGAACTGATGCATCATGTTACATTTCAGAAAGTTAGCCGAGCCTTAAATCTCCAACAATTACTTACAATCTCACCAGGCGAGAGACGTTGACAAAACTGTTAGTTTTCTTAAATTTAGTGTTTGCAAGACCCACCAGTTACTGGAATGGCGCAAAGCCCGCCAAACTGACAATGTCGATGATTAAATAGCTTATATGTTCTTAGTAAGTTCTCGCCGTGCCTTGTTATTCTCATCTGCTTTTTTTCTGTCGGCAATGCTCATAACAGACCTCAATGGCCAATCGGGAGAACACCAGAACTGGTATTTCGGCGTTAAAGCTGGGCTGGATTTTTCCACTACGCAACCTACACCCCTGAATGATGGAATGACAAGCGAGGTAAATGCCACCGCGTCTATGTCTGACAGCAAGGGCAACCTGTTATTCTATACAGATGGAAACAGGATATGGAACCGTCACCATCAGATAATGACGAATGGAGACGGAATTGATGGGTACGATGGAAACTATGCCCAACAGGTGGTCATCGTTCATAACCCGGGAGATCTTCAATCCTATTACGTCTTCTACGTTTCAGAACCAATGTATCCGGTGCACAGACATCGGCTAAAATACAGCATTGTAAACGTGTCAGATGGCGATGGAGTAGTGGAATCGAAAAACATGATGCTGACGACTGACGACATCCTGGTAAAGATCGCAGCGGTGGAAAAAAGGGGAGAAGCATTTTGGATCGTGACGCAAGGCGAAACAGGAAAATATTTTTGTTTTAAGGGGACAGCCGCAGGCATTGCACAAATGCCCGTGATTACAGATACTGGTGTACCGACGCAGGGCACTTTCGATTACGGAGATCTCAGGTTTTCACCTGATGGAAAGCTGCTGGCGGCCACCAACGCATTTAGTGGCAGGCTCTCATTATTCAGGTTTGACTTTGAAAGCGGACTTTTAAGTGAACCCATTTTTATATCGGGGGACAAGCCCACCAGTGTCGAATTTTCAGGAAATGGCACGCTCCTTTATGTAACGAGTTTTGCGAATTGTAGCCAAAACAGGCTTTATCAATACAGCGTTTCCTCTTACTCGCAGAATCAGATCATGTCCTCTCGCATGTTGCTCGGCATTGCACCAAACATTGGGATGCTTCGGCGCGGCCCCGACGGCAGGATCTATGTGGGAAGGCGCGACCCCAATGGATGCAATCTCTACCACCACATCGGCACGATAAATTTTCCGAATAGTCCAGGGCTTCGGGCCGAATTCGTTGACGTATCTATCTATCTGAATGACGGCCGTACATTCCAGGGCCTGCCCAATTTTGCGACCACGTTATGCAGCGACTTCACGAGCCTGCCGAAAGAGGCCACAATGTGCGGCGAGGCGACGTATGCAATGGATTTGTCGGCGAGTCTTGCGGAATTTAAATGGGACGATGGCTCCACAAGCCCCGTTCGGGAAATTAACAAGGCCGGCACTTATTGGGTTGAATCCAGGATCGGGCAATGCATCGAACGCGATACCATCAGCATTGTATTTGAAGAAAGTAGAATTGAGTTTAAGAAAGACACAGCTTACATTTTTGGAAAGCCTTTAACGCTCACACCATCGGGCAACGCCACAAGTGAAATCGTCTGGCATGACAATTCTAACGGACCCTCGTATACTGCCAGCGAACCCGGCCGATATTCATTTACGACGTCATTAAATAATTGCGTCTTTCGCGACACGGTGACCGTAATCCGTCGGGAACTCTTTGTGCCTAATGTGATCACCGTCAACGGCGACACTCGAAACGAACTCTTTCATCTGCCATTCATCAGACCGGGTGAAGATTGGGAAGTTTACATTTACAATCGTTACGGAACAGAGATCTTCAGAAATGTCAGCTATCAAAACAACTGGCAGACAGGGGAGGCCCAATCGTGCTTTTACAGGATTCTGAACAGGGAATTTGGCGTCGACATAAAGGGCCTGTTGAGTGTAATGAATTGAGGAGATTCAGGTCGCAAACATCCTATTCTGGCTCGTTTCCTCCTGCAAGCTTCGGCGGGCCCTCCTTCGCTTCTTCACACAATGCCACGCAAGCTTCGGCGGGCACAGCACATCAACCCTCCTTCGCTACCCCGCACATGCAGCGCAAGCTACGGCGGGCGCAGCACCTTAACACATTAACACATTAACACACCTTACGGATACAACAAATATTTCTTTCTCATCTCCTTATACCTGCTAAGTCCCGGCTCCCAGGTCTTTCGGATCTCTTCTTCAGATGTTCCTGCAATGATCTGCTTTCTGAACAGATCATTTCCAATCTGTATTTCGATGTTGTTCATTTCCCTACTGAGCCTGGAGTCGAAAAATTTTTCCTTGTAGGGATGCTTGTTGTACAATTCAATGATCCATTGGATATTGATCTTGCCGGAAGCGCGAAGTTTTTCAACGTCATATTGACGGAGATCCAGTCCGTAACATTCCTGGTTCATAAAGAGGGGAGTTTCGGCCATACCCTTTATGCCCGTTGGTGTGTACGAGAATTCATAAATACCTTTTAGTTCAGGGCTGCCCAACAGGGTAAATGGAAAATAGGTTCCTCGGCCGTGGTTCAGGTATGTGCCTTCAAACATACACGTTGAAGGATAAAGCATGATTGCTTGTTGTGTGTTGAGGTTGGGAGAAGGCGGAACAGGCAACGTGTAAGGCATGGAGTGATCGTAATTCGCCACAGGGATAATTGTAAGATCACATTTTACACCATTTGTTAACCAACCTTCGCCATTTGCCATTTGAGCAAATTCTCCGACCGTCAGTCCATGCGACATCGGCAGTGGAAACATTCCGATGCCAGACCTGAATTTCATATCGAGAATTGGGCCGTCAATTAAATAGGCGTTGGGATTGGGACGATCAAGGATGATCATCGGCTTGCCACTTTCATGGCATGATTCCATCAGGCGCGACAACGCATTGATGTTTGTATAAAACCGGACACCGACATCCTGCAGATCGTAAATCAGGACATCGACATCCGCCATGTCTTCTTTCGATGGCTTGTTTTTTCTTCCATACAGGGAGATGATCGGGATACCAGACTTTGCATCGATCTCGTCCTGGATTGCCACACCCGCGCTGGAGTTTCCGCGGAAACCATGTTCTGGTCCGAATACTTTCACAATATTTATTCCCAGTGATTTCAAGCTGTCAACCAGGTGTGTTTTGCCGATGATTGACGTCGGGTTCGCCATGATGGCTACGCGTTTGCCTTTGAGCAGAGGCAGGTACTTGTCTGTTTGCTCGGCACCTGTACGAATTTGCTTTTGAGCAATCGCGTTCTTCTTTTGAGGATAGCAACCTGTTTGTATAATGATGAGCAGCGCGAACGGTAGTGCGAATCTTGTTTTCGTGAAATACATATGGCTGGGTGAGTCTATGATCCCGGCAAGATACAACTCTCGGCAGCAAGCGCATATGAGATTGAGTAGGAGCGTTAGATTACTTAAGGCTTGGCCTGGCCGTTCAGGAAGGGCGTCTGAATCGGCCAGAGGGCACTAATTTCTATTTAACATAATATAAATTATATAAACGTTTGACACGTCCTATGAAGATTCTCATAGGCTTGTGATTCAAAGACTTATAAGACCCTATAAAAAGCAAAAGACTCGGGTAGCGTGGCGAGTACTGTTGATGCAGATGTAACGGAAAGGGTCATATTATGATTCATTTATTAACAATTATTTTTAGTAATTAAATACTCCATTGATGGCAACCTCCTTTTCAAGGAACGCGATCTTGTCATCTTTCCAGGCAAAGTACTCCCTATCCTTTACAATCCTCGAGACATCTATCGTAGCCTTCCATGAAGCCGAATTTCCATTCAAAGTCCTACGGATCGTGATTTGTTTATCCGCTGTTTTATATTTTCAACCAACTCGCTGGCAGGGTTAACATCGGAGGTGAATGTTATCTCCGGATCTCGCTTTCTCCACTAGCAGCATCACCACTAAACAAAGGGGGCATTATTATTTACTTACTCCGTGTGTGTTCACGCGATCAGCACGACCAATTTAGGGATTTCGTGTCAGTTTTTAAGGTGGTTCGACTGTCATAATATAACCTTCCATTTTAGCTATCTTTACTGTAACTACAGATATGTCCGACACGAAAATCCAGGTAGGCCCTTTTAAAATCATTGGCATCTCGAGTTGGACATCCAATGCGGATGGCCAGGCCGTTATCGATCTGGGAATGCTCTGGAACAGATTCAGGGCTGAAAACATGGTGAGCCTCATACCGAACAGATTGGCCAATGACATCTACGCTGTCTACACAGACTACATGACAGACCACCGCGGGGCATTCACTGCGATCATCGGATGCAGGGTCAACTCCCTGGATAACATACCTGCGGGATTGATGGGGCGGGCATTCAACGGCGGAGAATACCGGAAATTTACCGCTAAAGGAAAAATGCCCCACGTGGTTATTCGTCAATGGCAGGAGATCTGGAACGACGACAAAACGCTCGGAAGGAAATATACAACGGACTTCGAAGTGTATGGCCGAAAGTCCCTCGATCCGGAAAATGCCGAAGTAGACATCTTTATCGCAATCAAGTGATGCGGGGCGAAGCTGCTGCACGGCGTAGTTCTACGAATCAGTTACAAGAACAGAAACGGAGTGTTAGCCGTTTAGGCTGACAGAAGCTGCAAGTGTCGTCGCGGGCAATTCATCACAAAAATTATTTTGCTGCAACTTTCTCTTTGTCATCCTCCGAAACCTTCACGATGGCATACCTTTCAATCTTTGTAATCCCCACCTCATCAAGAATATCCACGATGTTTTCATACCTGGATTTTTCCATGGGCTTGATGAGAACCATCAGGTCGGGATTGGCTTTACTTTCCTCCAAAAGTATTTTCCGGATACCGTCTTTGGAATAGTTGGTCGGTGATGCCGGAGCATCCAGTCCGATCCACCAGTAGATCTTGTCGTCTTCAGCCAGCACAACGCTGAAAGCGTTCTTTTCTTTTAGCATGGGTAGACGCGCGGGATCTGCCGCCGGCTCAGGCATTGTGAGTTTGATAATGGTAGGTTTCAGAAAAGTGGTCGTGAGAATAAAAAACGTCAGCAAGAGAAAGGCCAGATCCACCATCGGCGTCATGTCTATTCTTGTTGATTGCTTCTTTGCGCGGACCTTGCCCCCGGCATGCTCCGCGGCGCTGCTTTGAGATATTTCGGCCATATGTTGCGTATTTACCAGAAGATGCAGCTTACCCCCCTTTTCCATACCCCCGTCGCCCCTACCCTTCAAGCTTTAACACTGCAAACTTTCACCCGTTGGGATAAAATGCCAAACTTTCCTCCCTGACTTCCACACAGCTGGACGTCGGTCGATGCGTGTGCACCTCCTTCTAAGCCCTGGAAGTACGCATCCCTTTCACTTGTTTTTCGTTTCAAAGACTGGTGTATAGGTCCAGCCGTAACTTTCCGGCTGTCCTTCGGCCTGCCATTTTATTACATTAAACCTAATCATCTCGCCTGTAAAACCAATTCTGAACACCGATGAAAATCAGGAACCTTGTTGATCTGTTTACCATTCTTCCGGAA
>CBFGXV010000117.1:0-7191 GCA_965652755.1 uncultured Chryseosolibacter sp.
CAATAAACTAGACGATTACACAGACAAGACTTTCGGTAAGATTGATTACACAATACACGATGAAATAATTGCCAGGCACCAGGTTCAGGACCGCGAGCAAGCGCTGGCTTTGCTGTCCGATAAAATAGATTCTATTCAAAAGCAGAATCAACCTTATAAAGCAAGCCTGCTAGTCCTGGCGCTCCTCTCCGGGCTGTATTTGATTTTCATCAAGCGCTTTTCAAAAGGTGAATACATGGTCCTCACCATGATCTGTTTAGTTCTTTTATTCTCAGGCCTCCTGCTGCCCATGATCGAGATCGACGCCCGCATTTCAACGATGAACTTTACGCTGCTAGGTGAGGTGGTGACATTCAAAGACCAGGTGCTCTATTACAAAAGCAAAAGCATCCTGGAAGTCGTTCAGCTGATGATAACCCAATCCAAGGTTGACTTACTGCTTGTTGGACTGTTGGTATTTGTCTTCAGTGTGTTGTTCCCCGTTTCTAAACTCGCGTCTTCCGTCATGTACGTTTACTCCAGGAGATTGCGTTCAAATAAAGTAGTCCGGTTCCTAATTTTCAAGACAGGGAAATGGTCCATGGCGGATGTCATGGTCATTGCTATTTTTATGGCGTACATCGGCTTCACCGGTATCATCACCGAGCAGCTCAAACAAATTGAAAAAATAACACCGACCCTCGATCTGCTTACAACCAACAACTCCAACCTGCGCACGGGATTCTTTTTGTTTACTGCCTTCGCAATTCTAAGTCTCCTTGTCTCCCATAAGCTTCAATATGAATTTACACGACCCAAAATGACAGAGGAAAGGAAGAAGGAAGTGGAGCGCTTCCTTAGTTAGCGGATTAGCCGGCGCGCCGTGACGCCCTGATCCAACTTTGCATCCGTGTGCCCTACAGTTCGAAGATCGAATCAAGTTTCCTGGGGCACACTGGTTACACTGAATCAATCATCCCGGGGTTAAAACCCCGGGCTATTTATTATGAACCTTTTCGCGTTCATGTTCAATTCATATTCAATTGAGGTCATCAATCTTCTTCCAAGATCGATTTTGCCCAACCCCTCCTTTTCATTATCTTCCATTTCGATAAACCCCAAGCAAATGCGCCACTTTACGACGACGAAAGATCGTTTTCCCGAAGTCAGAAACAAGGTCCTGATAGGCATTATAAGTGTTTATGGCATAGTCGCCTTTGTCATCCTTTACATGTTCACTTCATCGAAAACGGAACCCGATTATACCTGGGTCTATACACTGACAATCATCGCACCGGTTCTCGCCTTTTCCACATACCGGACGATCAAGAGACAGAAGAAGATGTTTGAAACCTATTTGCTCACGATAACTGACGACACCGTTATCCGGGAACAAGACAACACACCTACGATCACCATTGCAAAGGACAGGATCAAAAAGATCATCCGAACATCGGCTGGCATCTATTGCGTTATCGGCGAAAGCCAACTCAATGCGATTGCTATTCCGGCACAAATAGAAGATCGCGACGACCTTGAACAACTGCTCTCGGGAATTATGCCAATCACTGCTAAAACATCCGGAAACGCACTGCAGTGGTTTTATCTGGCAATTGGCATGCTGGCCGTTGCCGCGGCATTCATGGGACTCGCCAGTGAAGACAGAATCGTTTTCACCCTTTCGGCGCTGGTCATCTGTGGTGTTATGCTCTGGGGGTTTGTCGTCATCCACCGCAGCAAAAATGTCGACAGGCGATTGAAACGGACGAGCTACATCATGATCATTCCAATCATGGCGATGGTAGCCAATGTGATCCTGCAATGGATGAACGGATGAGTGGTGTCGCGTTCCACGAATACGTTGACGAAAATGCGGTCGCGGTTAACTTGATGATTACGTAAATCGTCGGAGCAATGCAATTAAATGCGGCATGCCGGTGTACTCAGCTTGTGGCAGAGGACCCTCCTTTCCTAAAACTCAAAACCACCAGGACGAGAATCATTATCAGCATTGACCAGAATCTTCTATCGTATTCATAACGAAAAGGAGACGCCATCCGATCATTTACATTTCGCGGTATAATCTTTTCCATTCCACCGCGGTTCCAACTTCCGGAGGCCTTTAGTTCTTCATCCCTACGGACATTAAATATCCAGATGTCGCGTTTATAAGGCACGTACCGGATTGCATCCTCGCGAAGGCATATGTCCAGGGCTCTTATAAAAGACTCATATCTTGCCGCATCCGTGAAGTGAATCCTCAGTCCGCTGATCCTGTCGTGCAGTAAGGCCATCTTCCGGATTGAAGCCTCTGCATAGTCGAGTTTCACTTCGTCATTTCTTTTATTTCCGGTGAGGGTAATAACATAATAGAGCCTGTCGGGAGGAAACTTCAAGTCAAACGGTCTGACCGCTTCGGGACTGTACCAGTTGACTTCCATCACACGCAGCTTTTCAAACGCTCCATATTTGTCGAGATGAAAGGTGGCAAGGGGAAAGAACAACGACAAACTGATCAATCCCGGAACATAGATGAGAAACGGTTTCGTATGCTTTGGACGTGGTACAGTCATCAGACGCTTTATTGAATGATTCAGTTTGCATCCAGATTTCACAAGGTGAGCAGAGAAATATAGTCCACTTGCGTGAGGGATTGCAGCGGAAAGCCCGAAGCGCGCCTGCATGCGGGCTCGCCGGACTTGGAGCGGAAAGCCCGACCCCGAGCGGTGGGATTTGCGCGCCGGCAAGAGGGGGCACGCCACAATTTGGAGATGCTATAGTCTACCTCACCCTTATCACTACACTCGACCCCGCCATATTGTATTAGCCCGCCATCTGAACTACTATTCCGCATTCGCATCCAAAGATCGTCATGCATCTGTATTCAGTGGTCAGTAATTAGCGGGCAAATCGACTCCCTTACGGGCCCTACATGATTCTTTCTAATCCGGCAATCAGGAATTGGGAAGTCGACTTAGGCGGTGAAGCTACCCGGCCTTCCAGATTACTTCAGTATTTTGTCACAAGTTGACAGCAAACAATGCAACCTTTCCCTTCAAGACAACATTCAAAACCACTGCGCGTTAAGCAATCAAGGATTTCACATCCCAAATATTTTTAACTAACCTCACGACATGCCCTATCCGGCTTTGAAAAGACACGGCGTATCAGGTCTACTGATTGATCCATCGCTGTACCACTCCTTCATACTCCTTGCCATGATACTACCCGTTAGTATCACGCACACGGAGGCGCAGTCACTTCCCAAACCTGGAAACGAATACGTCGTCGTAACGGTACCAGAAAAGCCTGAAGCACTGCGCAAAAACAAAAAACTGAAATCCTACCGCCCGCAACTTCATTCTGATACCGCTGGCCTCGAAGTAAGAATCACACAAACGACCAAACTTCCGCGGAACATTAAGAAAGCGCACGTTCGTTATCGTAGCCAGAAAGGGAAATCAGAAGCGTATTCCTTCGGAAGGAAAGCAATGTCCTCTAATATGCTGGCAGGCGAAGTAAACATACACGGCCCGCTGGAAAGTGATCGGGCGGCCTATATGGCCGATACCAAGCGGTCGACTAGTTCGCCAGGTGAACGCGTCCATGACAGAAGTCCGGGCCAATGGCATACGCTCACCAGAACAAGATCCGCACAAGTAAATGAAGACCTGTCCTTCCGCATCAAACAAGGCCTCTTCAAACGCCAGACTTTCCACACAGACACTTTACCTGTCAGGAATCCGGTGGGATTCCCGGGCATCGATTCCAATCCCTGCGAACCCTTTGATCGATTCTATGCCCGAAAACAACTCAAAGGCTATGGCCTGGATAAGATCAAGTATGAACCATACACAATCCATAACCGAAAGATCATCCGCAAGTCCTTTGATGTATACTTTGAGAAAAATAAGGCTACACTCGCCCAGGATCAGATGCAACCGATCATCGATTACCTGAGGGAAAACAACCTGTCCATTCTCGACATCCGAATTGAAGGCTACTCTTCTATCGAGGGCGATTCCGTTTTGAACCGCAAACTGCAAGCGCGACGCGCCCAGCAGCTTATCAAACTCCTTCAGCAATACAACAACGAGCCGATCGCCCGGGATACGGTGATCATGGCAGAAGCCTGGGAAGCGTTCAGGACATTCCTTCGCACTACATCGCTGAAATGGCTGGACACTTTAAGCAACACCGCCATGAGAAACCTCCTGAACTCGGATGGGCAATTGCTCGAAAGGGCTGAACCCCTGCTCAAGCCCTTGCGGAGAGGTAAGATATCGATCACCGTTGCCCGCAAGTTGTCCACCGAGGATCTAGTTGAAAAGCTCTTCAATGATTTCAACCGCACCGGACTACCTCTCGAAGACTGGAAGACGTCCGCAAATGCAATCGCTGCAATCGAAGCAAAACTGATGGGTATGATCGAATACCTGTCCGCGATGTACCAGACTGGAAAGATAGAAGGGACGACACTGGCAAGGCTTGTCGATGAATGTCCATTTCCGCAGCAGGCGCGTATCCTCCACTTCTACCATCTCATTAAAATGCATGAAGCACAAAAATCGCAAGGGCCTTACGAAACATGGGATTCGCTATTTGTCAAGGGCGACTGGAACAACCTGTTTATGGTCGCGCATACAAATGCATTGGAGCTGATTTCGTATCCACGAAACCCCAGCGACCGGACAAAAAGACTGCGACAGATGGAAGACGTTCAGTACTATACAATCAAGTATATCGAAGAAGGATTACTGGATGCCGCGGTTCTGTGCTCCATCGAATATCCACATGATTCATTCTTTTACGGTGTCAGGTTGAATCACTATGCGATAGCCTATGCACTTTCAGATCGACATGAGTTGACCTGCTATGGATTCAAAAAAGATCTGACCAAAGGCATCCCACAGCCCATCCGTTTTAATGAAGAGAAACTGAACCACTTCCTTGAGGAACGATTAAAAACAGCGGAGGATCGATCGTCCAATACCAAAGCCTCATTTGACGTGAGTGAAAAGGGCGATTACTATTTCTTTATCAAGACCCTGCTCCTGAGCCGCGACAAATCCATTCTGCAGTTTGTGAGAACCTCAGACAACTTTGCGGAGTTTGACCTGTATTACTTATTGCGATTAACGGTCGACCAGTGGAATCCCGTAACGAATTATTACTACGACGGAGATATCAAACTGCCGGAAATGGATAGATTAATCCGGACCATGCGAACCATAAACAAGCGGATCTGTCGAACGCAGTTGAATCAACTCTATCTTGATTACTATTTTAAGAGTCTGATCCATTTTAGCAATTACGCTATTGCAGGCGACAAAGAAGAATTACGGATTGCCGAAGACGCGCTCAAATATGTGTCGACTTACTATCAGAATCATGCGGACCGTTTATTCCCCAAGCTTACGCTTTACCTGGCAGATGCGTTCAACAGTTTCTATTCGTTTCCGACCAAAAGAGCCAGCACCGAATATGCGGCGAAGATCATGCATGCGGTAAACAAAAGAACGCAGCTTACCGATGCCGAGATGGACCGTTGGGAGGTATACCGACGGATGTATTATCCCGATCCGAAGTCACGGAAGTCCAGGACACGAATCAAGCTCTGATGTGGTGTCACCTTGCGTGTGCACCTGGCTGCGGGAGTACGCGCGATACCGCCTGTTACCTGAAAGGATAACAAGTTTGAAAGGTTGAGAGGTTGACAGGTCTGGGGCGTTTAATGCAGGTCTAATACCGGTTAAATTGCAAGTTCAATGCAGGTCAAGAAAGCCCTCCTACTCGTCACAGCGCTGGGTCTGTGAAGTTTACCTCAGCCGCGGAAATTTACGACAGGGCATACAAAAAAGCGCTGCGACTCTGGAAAAACAAATGGGAAGATTCCAATCGCTATTTTCGACCTTGACAACATTTCCACCGTGAACGAGAACAGACCTTCCTTCGTTCCGCGCGCCCCAGGCGCATTTCCTCACTCAGGATTGTAGGGTTAAAAAAGGGTGTGCGCACCTTCTGAGCCGGATGCCATCATTCGGCTAATTGAAAAAATCCACCGTGTCTTAAGCATTGATACAAATCCAAAATCGGCCCTGCCCTTCCGTGACATAAACTGTCACCACCATCCCATTTCTTTGGGATAAGAGTTTCTCCATTAGCAGTATTAACTTCAAGCTGAAATCATCCAATCATAGAGCACTATGCAAATCAAAAAGTTTGTAATAGACTACGGAGGGTTCGGCTTCAGCGACGCGATCGCCATGCAAGCAAATGCCTTAGTATTCTCCTCTTGGCACGTTCATAACTATCCTCCTAAGGAAGTGCACATCACTCCCACCGAAAAAGAGTGGAAATCCTTTGTGACTGCTGTTAATCCGGTTGTGCAGGATTGGCGTCGCAAATACGATCTTTCTGTTTGCGATGGAGTGTGTTGGACAGCCAAGATTGAGACGGATGGATTCAAGCTTAACAGCGGAGGGCTTCATCTGTTCCCCGAGAACTTCGCTGAGTTCCTGGTACATGTCCGGCGACTGATCCGCGTTGAAGCGTTCGCGTCCGACTTCCGGGCGGATGCCTTCATGAGCTGTACGTTGGTCCCTCACTGGATCAACAGGAGAATATTGCGCCTGATGCGGTCAAAGAAGATCAAGATAAATGAGATGGCTGCGCGCCTCGGATTTGATCCGAAAGAATTACGACACTTGTTAAATTCCCCGGTCACATTTGAAATTGAATACCTCGGATTTATCAGTCATATTCTTGGAGTACCAATTGGAGATCTGCTATACGAGTCAACGCTTGACGAAAAGCCAAAGGGATCAAAGAGATCAGTAACTACACCAGAGAATCTGGTGCCCTATTCTCAAAGATCAACTTCCGGCCAGGTGAAAGATCTTTTGAGGATCATACACGATAATTGACGGATGCGCGATCAGCACCCATGGCATATGTTCCGTCAAGATGGAAGAGGGATGAACCAGCGTGGAGGAAAGATAAAAACGATGACCTAGAAAAACCGGGTGCCTCCCTGGAGGCTCCTTCCCTCGGATGAGCCTCGGATGAGGGAAGGTGCCCGCCGTGCCCGCCGAAGCTTTCGCGAAGGGGGGAGGTCTCCGAGGCGCTGTCCTGCTTGTCCTGAGCCTGTCGAAGGAAGCTTGTCGAAGGAGCGGAAGGGTGCGACTTCTGGTTCCACATACCATGTTAAGG
>CBFGXV010000118.1:0-7175 GCA_965652755.1 uncultured Chryseosolibacter sp.
TTACCTTTATTTCAATGAACGGAAGGATATCGCTTGAGGGTCTCGAGTTTCATGCTTTTCACGGTGTCTATCCGCACGAACGTGAATCGGGGAACTGGTTCGAGGTCGATATTTCGGTTGAGACCAACATCCTGGAAGGAGCCATCATGGATGACCTGGACAAAACCGTAAATTATGAAGTCCTTTATCAGATGGTAAAAGAACAGATGGAGAAACCATCAAAGCTGCTGGAAACCGTGGCTGAGAGAATCGTGGAGCGCGTGCTACGGGATCTCCCGCACGTTCAGCTCGTCGAGCTGAAGATCGCGAAGATCAATCCACCGATCGGAGGCAAGTGCAAGAAAGCTTCGCTTTGGGTCCAGAAGAGAAGATAGTTAATTTCCTTTGGGAGCCTCATCGACGAAGGTAAAGCCGCGTCCATCCGCTTCATCAATAAAGTCAACCTGCTTGCCTATCAGGTACATCGCATGCTTCTTGTCTACGTAAATGGTAATTCCGTCGACCTCGTAAGAGAGGTCAGTTCCTTTCTTTTTGTCGAAGCCGATCATCAGCGCCATTCCTCCGCATCCCCCGCCCTTAATGCCCACGCGTAATCCGTAGTCTTCCGGAATGCCTTTGGTGCTCATGATCTGTTGGATTTCCCGGCAGGCGCGCTCTGTAATGGTCACCGGACGAATGTTGTCGAACATGTGCGTAATTTGTGACTTAAAATTATTTAATTTCAAAACACTTTTAGCGGTTAATAAATTCTATGGATGCTTTAATTGAATTTGGTAAGATACTCATTCCGGCCTCGGTTGTGCTTTACGCGGCTTATCTTGTGGTCCGATCGTTTATCCAGAAAGACATCGACCTGAAAAAACTGGAGATCCGGGGAAAGGCAATCGAGACTGTATTGCCCAACAGGCTACACGCATACGAAAGAATGACCCTCTTCCTGGAGCGGATGTCGCCGCACAACCTGCTCATCCGGCTGAACACCGGGAGTATCCCGGCAAAGGATTTCCATCAGGCGTTGCTTTCTGAGGTCCGCAACGAGTATAATCATAATGTTTCACAGCAGGTTTACATCAGCGAGGAGGTATGGGATTTAATAAAGAATGCCAAGGAGGATCTTATCGTCAACATCAACGATGCGGCAAGTGAGATGGCGGAACAATCCACCAGTCTGGACTTGTCCAAGAAGATTTTCGAAAAGACCATGGGGAAATCTGTAGACCCGCTTGCACACGCATTGACTGAATTGAAGCGCGAGGTTCACAGAATTTTTTAGTATCGAGCGACGTTATACGAAATAATTATGAACAATTTCTTTAATGCGGCCCTGAGGCATGCAGCCACCGCCCTCGGGCGCCCGTCCCGCTTATTGGCGCTGCTTCCAAAACTGGCGATGAAATTAAAGGATGCCAACTGGAAGAATGTCAACGCAACTGCAGCCAAGGAGAAATTCTTCGTTCTGGGCCGCCTGATAAAGGCATATGCGCTAGGGGAATACCGCGAAGTTCCCTGGAAAACGATCTTACTGATTGTCGCGGCCGTCATTTATTTCGTTAACCCCCTCGACCTTGTGCCAGACATCATTCCACTGACCGGCCTTACCGATGACTTCGCAGTACTGATATGGGTATATAATTCCGTCAGCAACGAGATCGAAAAGTTTCTTGAGTGGGAGAAGAATAGGGTGGGTCAATCATGAGGACCGCAGTCATTGCGGGCGCCACGGGTCTCGTGGGGGGTGAGCTGGTTCAGATGCTTTTGCGGGACGGCACTTATTCGCGAGTCATTGCTTTGACAAGACGCGAATTTCCTGTCGATCATCCAAAACTCCGCAAAGTCATCACCGATCTGCACCAAATCCCTGCGGCGCTTTCGGGCATTGAAGTAGATGATGTATTTTGTTGTTTGGGAACGACAATGGCGAAAGCGGGCTCAAGGGAAAAATTCCGTGAAGTGGATTTCGTGTTTCCCCTTGCGCTGGCCGAGGCAACGCATGCGTTAGGCGCCAGCCAATACATGCTGGTGTCGGCACTTGGCGCGAAGAAGGATTCGTTCATGTATTATAACAGGGTAAAAGGAGAGGTGGAGCAGGCCTTGCGCGGCGTTGGCTTCAAAGCACTTCATATCTTCCGCCCTTCGCTGTTACTGGGCGCCCGGACGGAAAGGCGGCCGGGCGAAGGTGCGGCCAAAATTTTGTTTCGCATCTTTGGTGGGATCATCCCCGCAAAGTACAAGGGCGTGGAGGCGCGGGCAGTCGCAAAGGCAATGGTGGGATGCGCATTAATGAACAAGAAAGGCGTTCATATCCATGAATCAAAAGAAATCCAGGATCGATGGGGCCACGACGCATGAAAAAAATCTTTCGCTTCTGTTCGGGGTTGTCGGTAAAATCTGGACAATTGCCGGAGGAAATCTGGAAATGATCGCACTAATCCAACGTGTATCTAAGGCGTCCGTTGAGATCAACGGAAAAGTCAGGGCACAGATCGGGGGCGGGCTCCTGGTGCTGCTTGGTATCGAGGATGCGGATAATAAGGACGATATTGACTGGCTGGCTGGCAAGATCGTCAACCTGAGGATCTTCAACGACGATGCCGGAGTCATGAACATCAGTACCCTCGAAAACGGAGGCGACATCATTGTTGTCAGCCAGTTTACGCTGCACGCCAGCATCAAAAAGGGGAACAGGCCTTCTTATATCAAAGCTGCAAAGCCACCAGTAGCTATCCCGTTATACGAAGAATTTATACAGGTGATATCCCGGTCGCTCGGAAAACCGGTGCAGACCGGAGAGTTTGGAGCTGACATGAAAGTGTCTCTTGTGAATGATGGGCCTGTTACGATCATTGCTGACAGTAAAAACAGGATATGAGGAAGCAACTAATTTTCATCTTTCTGCTTTTCCTAAGCTTCTCAGCGCAGAGTCAATACAAGTACGGGTTGATCCCAATGGCTCATGATGCCTATGTGAGTAGCGTTCGGGAACGCCCGGAGAAGAAGCTCATAGATCTTGAGGAATTTATACCGGGAATCATACTGGATATCCGCTATGCCACCGCCAACAACTTCACAGGAGAAAGGATCTATGACGCCGCGAAAGCGTATGCGCGGAAGCCGGTAGCCGAGGCGTTGAAACGAGTCCAGGAAGATCTGGCAAAACATCGGTTGGGGATAAAGGTCTTTGATGCTTACAGACCCTATCGCGCAACTGTCAGGTTTTATGAGGTCTACGGCGACACCACGTATGTAGCATCGCCGTTCCGTGGTTCCCGGCATAACCGCGGTTGTGCGATAGACATGACCCTGGTTGATCTGAATACCGGAAAGGAACTGAAGATGCCAACGGGCTATGACGCATTTACCAGGGCTGCGTGGCCATCCACACCCGTGTCAGACCCTGAGATCCGGAAGAACCGCAATCTGCTGATACAGGCGATGGAAAAACATGGCTTTCGCGTTAATTCTTCGGAATGGTGGCACTTTGATTTTCGCGGATGGAAGAATTTTGAAGTTCTGGATATTGATTTCTCCGAGCTTCAGTAGCACCGGCATTGGATCGGCGGAACCAGGTTTAATATTCACGCTCACCACTACCGGAAGAATCACGTGAAGCGCAATTTCCCCCGGGGGTACCATCTGCTTGCCGAAGGACCAGACAAACTTTCTTTTTCACGTAATTTGGCGAAGGCTTTTACTCAACTTAATAACAGCGATGACAATCCAGGAAGCGCAAAAGAACGTTGATGAATGGATCAACACGACGGGCGTCAGATATTTTGACGAGTTAACGAACATGGCCCTGCTGACGGAGGAGGTAGGCGAGGTCGCGCGGATCATTGCCCGCCGATACGGAGAACAATCTGAGAAGGAGTCCGACAAAAACCATGATCTCGGTGATGAATTGGCGGACGTGCTATGGGTGTTGATGTGCCTGGCCAATCAGACTGGCGTTGACCTGACGGAAGCCTTCCGCAAGAATCTGGAAAAGAAAAATCTCAGGGATAAGGACAGGCACCGGAATAACGAGAAACTGAAGTAGCGGAAAATAGGGTTCATCTGAGGCATTGCGTTCAGCGCTCCATGAATTGCGTCAAAAATACCCCCGGCCTATTTCCAATCATTGTTTGATTTTATACTTTTATCAAGCATCTCAAGCAGAACCTCACTTATGGCTGAAACACAAGCTCGCTACCTTGCCCTCGATGTATTCCGAGGCATGACTATCTGTTTTATGATCATTGTCAATTGTCCGGGTAGCTGGGAATTTGTTTACGCTCCTTTGCTGCACGCCGACTGGCATGGGTTTACGCCGACCGATCTTGTCTTTCCGTCTTTTCTTTTCGCGGTTGGAAACGCGATGGCATTTGTGATGCACAAATATCAAAATCAGCCCGGATCAGTCTTCTGGTCGAAGATCCTGAAACGTACCTTCATAATTTTTCTCCTGGGATTTCTAATGTATTGGTTTCCCTTTTTCCGGGAAGCCGAAGGGGGCGGGCTTGAACTAAAGCCATTGGCGGACGCCCGAATACCAGGAGTCTTACAACGCATAGCCCTGTGCTATTTCTTTGCTGCGATCATCCTTCATTATGGATCAAAACGATTTGCACTTTGGTTCAGCGCCATCGCATTGCTCGGTTATTGGGTATTGTCTTATGTCTTTGGCGATCCGGCAGATCCGTACAGCCTGACGGGCAACGCCGGGTTAAAACTCGATCTGTTCCTGCTCGGTGAAAACCACTTGTACCACGGAGAGGGTATTGCATTTGATCCGGAGGGATTGCTCAGCACGCTGCCAGCCATTGTGAACGTGATCGCAGGGTACTTTGCGGGAGATTATATTCGCAGGAACGGAAACTCTTACGAGACGATTTCCAAGCTCATGATCGCCGGAGCGGTTTTGATACTCGGCGCATTTATTTGGGACATGGCGTTCCCCATCAACAAAAAGATCTGGACGAGCTCATTCGTCCTGATAACGGTAGGCCTGGACCTGCTTATTATTTCTGTGTTGATATATGTCATCGAGATATACAGGCGACAGCGATGGACGTTCTTCTTCGTTGTGTTTGGAAGAAATCCGCTGTTCATCTACCTGTTAGCAGATGTGCTTATCACCATCATGGCGATGATCCCAGTAGGCGATATCAGCTTGCAGCAATGGTTCTACAGAGATGTTTTCGGAAGTTTTGCAGGACCATACCTGGCTTCGTTCCTGTTTGCGCTGTTCTTTATGCTGCTGAACTGGACGGTCGGGTATTTCCTTGACCGGAAACAGATCTATGTCAAGGTTTGAGAATGACAATTGAACCGTTCCGGATCAAAGGCAGGACATCGTATTTGTCTTCGGTAAGACAAAAATCGATGTCCTTTTCAATATTTAATTTCCGAAGGCGCTTGATGTGACTTGAATCCTTCAGGAAGTCATTCAGGTTGTGGCGTGCCTGCTCATACAAACGCTGCGCGATCATGGGCGCGTCGCAGGCATAGTCGAACTCATTCTTCAGGTTTTCAACCAATGCCCCTGCAAAGACCGTATCCTCGAGGTTTACTTTGCCTTTCCAGCCTGAGCAAACGATCAAAACATTGTTCGGAGTTTTTCGCAGATATGCGACCACAGCGGAAAGGTTCAGGAACGAGCCTATGACGATGTCTTTGGCTGAGGCGGCCTTCGCGATAGCCTGCGTGCCATTAGTAGTGGTAAATGCAATCTTCCTTCCCCGGACAGATCCATTCATATACTCGAACGGAGAATTTCCAAGGTCAAAACCTTCGACCTTCTTGCCATCTCTTTCGCCGGCCGTCAGGTAATGCTCATTTCTCAACTCCAGGCATTCGGCAAGGCCCGCAAATGTCTTAATGCTTTCAATGCCGTGAGCGAACGCCGTGGTCATGCATGAAGTTGCGCGAAGGATATCTACCACCACTACGCTTGCATCATCTACAGGATACAAGTGCATGAGGTCAGGAGACAGACAAACATCAATAGTCCTGTTCATGAAGAAGCTTACTGTTTAATGAAGGGGGTTTTTTGGACTATCGCCTTAAGATTTTTTCCTCTTACGTCGATGTAGATCTCTTTCTCCGGCGTGGAGCATCCGGATGACACGTAGCCAAGCCCGATACCGGTTCCCAGGACTGGTGAGATGGTGCCGGAAGTCACTTTACCGATCACGTTGCTCTTGTCATCCTTGATAATGTAGTCATGACGTGGAATACCCTTGTCAACCATTTTGAAGCCGACAAGCTTTCTTGTAACACCTTGCTCTTTTTGCTTCTTGAGGTTCGCTGAGTTGGTGAATTCTTTTGTGAATTTTGTGATCCACCCAAGGCCTGCTTCCAGGGGGGAAGTAGTGTCGTCGATATCATTGCCGTAGAGACAAAAACCCATCTCGAGTCTTAGCGTGTCGCGCGCTCCGAGGCCGATCGGTTTGATCCCGGAATCTTTGCCAGCCTCAAAAATTTTCTTCCAGACCTGTTCGGCATCTTTTTTTCCAACGTATAATTCAAATCCGCCGGCACCAGTGTAGCCGGTGTTTGAAATGATGACGTTGTCAACTCCCGCGAGGGTGCCGATGGCGAAGTGATAATATTTGATTGAGGAGAGATCTGTGCTTGTCAATTTTTCAAGAACCTGCGAGGCTTTCGGACCCTGGACGGCGAACAGGCAAATGTCGTCCGAGATGTTCTGCATGCGGGCGCCTTTTGTGTTGAAGCGGCTGAACCAGTTCCAGTCCTTTTCGATATTGGAGGCGTTCACAACAATCAGGTAGTCATTCTCTTTTATCCTGTATACGATCAGATCATCGACGATCCCGCCCTTCTCGTTGGGAAGGCAGGAGTATTGAGCCTGGCCGTCTACCAGTTTGGATGCGTCGTTGGAGGTAACGCGCTGAATCAGATCCAGTGCGTCCGGGCCTTGAATTGTAAACTCTCCCATGTGCGATACGTCGAAGACACCAACGGCATTGCGCACGGTCATGTGTTCATCGAGATCGGAGGAATACCGCACCGGCATATTGAATCCGGCGAAAGGGACCATTTTTCCCCCGAGCTTTACGTGCAAATCGTTAAGAGGAATATATTTGAGGTGTTCCATAGGGCCGTTTCAGATGGCCACAAAGGTAAAACAAATCAAGAAGTAAAAAATGGGGATTTAACGTATAACCTGCACCCAG
>CBFGXV010000119.1:0-7170 GCA_965652755.1 uncultured Chryseosolibacter sp.
CGCAACATCGTACGTATCAGTGAATCCCAACCCATGGGCTATCTCATGAAGGACAATCGTCACCATGTCCATTTTTCCGGCAGGAGTTTTCCCGTCAGTTCCGAAGTACCAGGAGGCCGAGCTGTTAAACGAAGCTACGATGTCAGGCTCCGTGGCAGCGTTGAGTTCTACACCGGCAATCTTTTCTGCCAGCGACACCGGGTAGAATACATTCATGTGTTGTTCGCCGCCGAAGTTCGCATGCGCCGTGCCCCAAACCGCTTGTCCGAGTACACCCGCATCAAGTTTGCGCCAGTCTGCCTGAATCCTGATAGGTATCGATGACGTCAGTTCGCTTTCCCATATTTCGACTGCGTATTGAAAAGCGGCTTTTGCCTGCCCGTCCGCAGGAAAGCTGATATACTCGACGTCAATGGTTGATGTTTTCGTGCGGGCATTGCCTCTCTGCCGCATTTGCCTGAACTCGTCGGAGACTGCAACGTGGTCGGGCCTGTTTTCAAAGCTCTGATAACAGATTACCGGCTTCTCCGACCTTATCGTGAGCATGCGCTGGGCTATCCCGGATCGGCCATGGCACAAGGCAAGTGCCAGGAACGTCGCGAAGATGAACAAGCCTCTCATAAGTTTGGATTACCGGTGAGTGTCAAAATACATGCTCAAAACGGACTTTATGTAACCTTTCATTTAAAGGCCCGAAAAAATCGTCGTGTGGAAATGTTAGCCGGGCTGTTCAGACACATCAATCACTTTGTTCCAAACCCTGAAAACGTTTTTATAACAGATCTTGCTGATATCTTCAGCGCTGTAACCTCTTTTAAGCAACTCGGCGATAAGGTTGGGGTAAGTCGACACGTCTTTCAATCCGAGCGGAAGGCTGTCGCCGACACCATCGTAATCGGAACCAATGCCCACATGATCGATACCCACAAGTTTAACGACATGGTCGATGTGATCCGCGACCCGCGCAACATCAGAGTATAGCTCGCGGTGTTCCTTGCCAAACTGCTCGATGATGGGTTGCGCTTCGGGATCTTTTGAGGTCAGCTTCCTTGATACCAGTATGGCTTCAAGCGAATCCCGCAGCGCATCATTCTGACGTGCCACGGAATCAAGGAAGGAAGCGCCAAAATTGATCTGGATGACTCCGTCGTTCTTTGCCAGCTTGCGGATCATGTCGTCTGACATATTCCTTTCAAAGCCTGGCGTGAAATGTCGGCAGGAGGAATGGGAGGCAATTACCGGTGCCTTCGTTATCTTGATAACGTCGTAGAACGCGTCATCAGACACGTGCGATATATCTACCATGATTCCCAACCTGTTCATTTCGGCAACAACTTTTTCGCCAAAGGGACTCAGGCCACCCCAGGTCGCCGTGGAGTCATAAGATGAATCACAGATCTGGTTGTCCTTCCCATGTGTGAGCGTGATATAACGGATGCCCCGATCGTAAAAGTACCGGACGTTCGCTACATCGTTGCCGATGGGAGCTCCGTTTTCCATGCCAAGCGGGAGCGAGATCTTTCCTTCGGCGGTATTACGCGTGATGTCGTCAGGCGTTCTTGCCAGGGCGAACTTGTCGGGAATAGCCTTGGCAATTCCTTCGATCATGTTGATAAGAGTGTCGGCCAGCGCTTTACCCATGTCAGGCTTCTTCTGGTTGGAGGAAGGAATATATATAGACATGAATGGCGCGTCGAGTCCGCCTTTCTTCGCGCGTTCGTAATCAAAATCGCCTTCTGTTGTGCTTACGGGGATGCCGAGATAGTCCCTTTCTAGCCTGAAGTTCTTAACACTTAAGCGATACGGGAGGTCTACGTGCCCGTCGATAATGATGTAAGCCTGCGCCAGCGAATCGGCTACGCGCCCCAATTGCGAGTCGGATAGTTGGGTATAAGTATTTGTTTTCTCCGCTGTCTGGCAAGCCGAGAAAACAACAGCAATGAGCACAATGTAGAGGATACGCAATTTCATGGATACAAAGAAAGTGTATTTATGACAAAAGTTATTCATTTTTACCGTTCGACAAGCTCTGGTTTCGGCTTCGACAAGCTCAGTCAAGGCCTTCGACAGGGCCTGGTTTCTGGCTAGTCGCTTTCGACAGAGCCGTAAGTACCCGCGGGAAGCCATAACGCGGCGGTTGGCCGAAGACGGGGAGTAAAAGATAGAAAATGAAAATGATTTCAGCAGAAGAGCTTCCCCTGATAACAAGATCGCAGCTGGCTTTGAGGAACGGCCAGGACAAGCCGGAGATATGGGTTGCCTATAATAACTTCGTCTATGATGTGACAGCTTCCCGGCTGTGGCAGCGGGGCAAACATTACGAGCATTGGGCTGGTCAGGATCTCTCGGATGAATTAAAGGACGCACCGCATACAGACAAAGTCTTCGACAAGTTCAAGGTGATTGGAAAACTCAAGAATTAACCATTTATTTTCCGGGCGTGGTAAAAGACACCTTTTGTCAATCCGTTTCAAATTTTAGCTTTGCAATTCCCTGCGGAGAGATAAATCAGGTTTAAGACACATCATGATTCTAATAGCGGATAGCGGAGGCTCCAAGACGGATTGGAGGCTCGTATTACAGGACGGTAAAATCGAACAGGCGAGCTCACCTGGTTTCAACCCATATTACCAACCCATAGAGGATCTCAAAAAGATCGTGCAGGAAATCCTTCTTCCGAAAATACCAAAGAACGAAAAGGTAAAGGAAATTTATTTCTATGGTGCCGGCGTCTCGTCTGAGAAAAACCAGCTGAGTATCAAAACCGCTTTTCTGGAATTTTTTCCTCAATCGCAGATCGAAATAGGTTGGGACCTGCTGGCAGCCGCGCGCGCCCTTTGTGGTAACGAACCGGGTATTGCCTGTATCATGGGAACCGGTTCGAACTCCTGCCTTTATGATGGGAAAAACATTATAGATAACGTGGCGAATCTCGGATGGATCCTGGCAGACGAGGGATCGGGAGCAAACATTGGCCGCAAATTCCTTGTTGACTATCTGCGAAAGAAATTACCGGATAACCTCGCGAAACAATTCCATGCGCGCTTTCCGCTTTCGCGTGAAGAATTTCTGGAGAAGGTCTATCAGGAAGAAAAACCCAGCGCTTTCCTGGCCAGCTTTGCACGCTTTATCTTTCAACATCTCAAGGA
Organism: uncultured Chryseosolibacter sp.; assembly: GCA_965652755.1. GTDB lineage: Bacteria > Bacteroidota > Bacteroidia > Cytophagales > Cyclobacteriaceae > Chryseosolibacter. Next base: position 3,150 of record CBFGXV010000119.1, read on the forward strand.
ACCCTATTGCTATCAACTCATCTATTCGAGCTTCGCAGAGTTTTATGAGAACAATGTGATGAAGTACGAGAACTATCAGAACCTGAAAGTTCATTTCACCGGCTCGATCGCCTTCTACTTCAGCGATATATTACGCCAGGTGGCGAACGATAAAGGCATCACTGTCAAAAATATTCTTGAAGGTCCTATTGCGGGCCTTACTTTGTATCACACGCAAAAGGTGTAGACGCACCACTAGTCCCATCCATATGTCCGTTACCGAATCAGCTTCAGCCTATAACGATCTGGAAAAAATGAGTGTTCGCGAATTACTCGTGAACATCAACCAGGAAGATAAGACCGTTCCGATGGCGGTTGAAAAAGTTATCCCTCAAATTGAAAAGCTCGTGGAACAGGTAGTTGCAAAGATGAAGGATGGCGGACGTTTGTTCTACATCGGAGCTGGCACGAGCGGACGTCTTGGCGTGCTGGATGCTTCCGAGATCCCACCTACTTACGGACTGCCGCACGGCAGAGTCGTAGGCCTGATAGCCGGCGGCGACACAGCCATCCGGAAAGCAGTGGAGAAAGCGGAGGACGACATACAACAAGCCTGGAAAGATCTTATGGAACACAAGATCGGTAAGGCTGACATTCTGGTGGGTATTGCCGCGAGCGGCCGGACTCCGTTTGTCATTGGCGGGTTGAAAGACGCGCGGGCACATGGGATCGCAACCGGGTGTATTGTCTGCAACGCTGGGTCTGAGGTTGCGCGGCATGCGGATTTTCCTGTTGAAGTAGTGGTCGGTCCCGAGTTTGTGACCGGCAGTACGCGAATGAAATCAGGTACGGCTCAAAAGTTAGTCCTCAATATGATATCCACGGCTGCGATGATACGGCTGGGCCGGGTGAAGGGAAACAAGATGGTAGACATGCAGTTGACGAATCTCAAACTCGTCGACCGCGGTACTCGAATGGTGATGGAGGAGCTGTCCATTCCTCAGGAAGAAGCCGAACGATTGCTGAAAGAATTCGGTTCTGTGCGGAAGGCAGTGGAAAGCCGAAGAGGACATGCACGACATTGAACCTTATTACAACTGGCTCAAATATTACGATCCCGCGACTGACGATCGCTCTCCCTTTTACGGAAAGGAATACAACTATGATGTTTATTCCGAAACCATCTACGGATATTATATCGATCCCGCCTGGGATTACATGGGCTCCGAAACCCTCTATATCAAAATCTTATACGCCGATTACAATGTAGGGTATGCCGTGCTTGAATTTATCGGCGAGTGGAATGATGCGATTAACAATGACATCATGCACCTGAAGCGTAACGTCATTGAGCAGCTCATTCACGAAGGGATCAACAAGTTCATCCTTATCGGAGAGAACATCATGAACTTCCACGGCTCCGACGACTGCTACTACGAAGAGTGGTTTGAGGACGTTGAGGACGGATGGATCGCCGCGGTCTCCTTTCCGGATTTCATTCAGGACGAGTTCAAAAAATACAACGTTGATAACTATGTGAACATGGGTGGAACGCTGCAGATCACGCAATGGAGAACCATGCAGCCCCATACGTTCTATGATATTGTCAGCAAGTTGATACAGCGGAGGCTGAGTTAGGGCTCTAGCGAATCGTTGCAGCCTCCCACGGTGCCAACCTTAAATTAATATCTTACAAGTGCAGGGAACACTTTCGACATTTCAGTTTGATCTGTAATTCAAAGGGTTAATTTAGTACAGGGGTGTAGCAATGACTCCTTCACTAACTTCAACTGTAAAAGCAGGCCGGGTGTTTGTGTTCGTCGCGATAGCAGCTTACGCAATATCCTTCGTCTTGATATGCATACTCGTTTTCGTTGAAAACGACGAGAGTCAACCTTTGCGAGAGATCTTCCAGTGGGGCTATCTGATACCCGTAGTTGGTTACTCACTTTTCGCGCTGTGGATCAGTTTCGGATTATGTCTCTTCCTCCGTAAGTCATTGGATAAGTTATTTCCGGAAAAGGGTATCGCCAGCATGATTGCGCTTCCTCTTTCACTGATCATCGGTGTTCCGGTAGGCTTGATTCTCCTGGACAAAATCCTCAGGTGGATTACTGCGTGAGTTGCGCCATTCTCGTTTCCCCGCAGTTCAACAGGCGACTGCGTTATGGCAGTGTGTGCTGTTCATCATAAGGTCGTCCCGATGGGACTCAACAGAATTTATGCGTTTCATCTTGCTACCATAAGGACGTCCCGATGGGACTTACGACTGCACTTCGCACCGCCTGTTGTTACAGATTAAGACAGTCAACGGTGAAAGTGATGTGATATCATAGGTAGGTGGTAATAACATGGATAGCGAAAGTCACGCATGGAGGGACGTCTTCGTTGAATCAAAACGGATACGCATCCAAGTGCCGCAGCGTTATGGGTAGCAACGACGACGGTTATGGGTAGCATCGACTGCCAAGCGAATTTAAGTCCCGTAGGGACGACCTTATGGTAGCATCGACACACGCATACGAAATCCAAGTCCCATAGGGACGGCCTTATATGTGGCGCACGAAATGGATGGAACGTAAAAACGTGAGCGTTGCACGCACTTGCGATGATGTAGACGCGCCGCGCGGGATTCTCTTTCCACGCAGTTCAAACGACGGCTGCGTTACGGCAGGGTGCGCTCTCCAGATAAGCTCGTCCCGATGGGGCCCAACAGGTTGTGCGTTTCATCTTGCTACCGGATAGTTAGTTTATCCGGATTTTGCCGGGAGTCCCAGATGGTGTGAATGATGATTGTGTTGTCCTGGTGTTCGTAGTAAATAATAAATTCATCAACAATTAGGCCTCGTACAGATTCGATCTCTGTTTTGATTCCCAAGTTCGGATAGGCCAAGCTAAAGTTAATGACCTTTTCGACGTTTTCAGGATTGCTCCCATCCCATGATCGATCGGGCTTTATTTGATCTTACTCCACCTTGATCCTTACCGAGAATGCCTTCGCGGTATTTGAAAAGAACCACTTATCGGTAATGCTCGAGTGATGGGTCATATTGACTTGGAGATCAAATGTTATAGTCTTGGTCGTTGGGCGCGGAATTCCGTTTTCTTTTCGCGAATAATACTTTTTATCGAGACTGTGTGTAGCCATCACCGCTCTATCAGATATTTTTTTAACCCTGATTGTGTTTTCCATTTCTCTGATATCGTTTACGTTGCCGCTCTCGTCGATGGTGAACGAAAGAATAATTTTACCCGATTCGAGGCTGATCTTTGTGTTCACCATGTTCATCAAGCCATCGAGATCGAAGGTATCGTACAGGTGTTGATGGAGCAAAAAGTCCCCCTCAATAGGCCCGGCGTCAATATTTGCTATGTTGTCACTGTTCAAAAAATACAGGGAATCGCTGTCGTGATCATACTTGTGATGGAGCGCACCGTCAGGATCAAAGTACTCCCAGATGCCGGATACCTTTCCATTTTTATATTTGCCCTTCTTTAAGACAACCGGATTGGAGTCAATTACTTGCAAAGATATTCCTTCTTTCGATTGAACTTCAGTAAGTTTTCTCTTGATTCCTTCTGGATAATAGAATACCCATGTGCTATCCCTTAGGTCTTTTTTATAATAACCTTTGTCGCGTACGTTATTAACATTTTTGTAGTATGATTCCCAATAACCGTTTTTCATACCGTCTGAGTAGTAGCCAACGGATTCAAGGGCATATTCGTGGAGCATAAATTTGCTCAACCTCAGGTAGGATCCATGTTTTACTTTTTTATCCAACTTAAGAACATGGTATTCTTCGTAAAAATCATCCTTGTCTTTTATCACAAGCATAGTTTCCTGGCCATAAGTCGTCTTGCAAAAACTGACCAAGAGCAGAAAAATTAATAATACCCTCATTGGTTTCTTGAAACTAAACTTCGTCTTGGCCGGGCTGGCGAGGAACCGATTGGGGAAATTACAGTTCGTTTCTGACTATATCAAGAAATGGCGAGACTTGGAAAGAAATGGCGAGTTGACATCGGCTTACGGCCTGAA
>CBFGXV010000120.1:0-7159 GCA_965652755.1 uncultured Chryseosolibacter sp.
GATCCGATCAGCGCCTGCATGACGTTCACATTGGCCTGATTCATTTTGTCGGCCATGGTTACACGGACTACCGATCCGGTCAGATCGCTCTTCTTCTGTTCGCCATAACCGATCACAACAACCTCTTCCAGGTTTGTTACGTCTTCATCCAGCGTTACATCTATTACCGATCTTCCATTTACGCTCAACTCCTGCGTCGTGTATCCGATGAAGGAGAATACGAGCACTGCTCCTGCGTCACCGGACAATGTCAGGCTATACCTTCCGTCAGCATCAGTAGTCGTACCGTTGGTAGTGCCCTTCTGTATGATGTTCACACCAGGCATCGTCTCACCCTTCTGCGAGGTCACAGTGCCGGACACAGCGTTTTGGCTTTGGAAAGCTGGGGATACAACGGGGCCCGCCAGCAGCACAAGGATCGCGCAGAATGTTCTCAACGAACTTGAATCAAAGATTTTCCGCGCGTCGCGGAGATTTTTCAGTAATTTTTTTTCCATGGGTATAGGTTAGTCAGATATGATATTATGTCAGCGCGTTACGCTTTTGGCGCCCAGTAGGTACAATACGCATCGGTAAACACTGGTCCTTTGAACAACATGCATCCGCCGCAGTTGTGATCGGGCTTGGGCGGAAGATATAAGTTGCAATTGTGACACTGGTTATCAGCTATAGGCGACTTCTCGACATAGCCGAGCTTCTTTCGCACAGCCAGGTCCTGCTCGCTCACACCCGTCAGATCGTCACAGGAAGTGACGGGTTGGACGGCTTGTTCACTGGCAGATTGTTCCCCCGAAGCCGTTTCTTCCTTCTTGCCGCATCCGGATAATATGGGCACGGCGCCGACAGCAAGCAGCCCGGCCGTTGCAATGCCCCCCAGAAATCTTCTGCGCGAATACTTGTCACCTCTCTTCATTTTGCCAGTCTGGTTAGTTATAACGATGAATAGAATTTTGTCAGGTCAGCAAGTGCGGCCTGTGCTTCCGGCTCGCTTGTGATCTTTACGTCTTTCAGCCAGGCTTTTACGTCAGAATTAGTCTTTTCATTCTTGCCAAGACCCGTCGCAAGTCCTTTCATGCCTGCAAGGCGCGACTCGCCGTTGGCAACTGACCCTTTGAGCAAGGTCAAAAGGCGTTTGACCTCCGCATCACTCTGGCCGGAGCCAACCGCCGCGGCGAACTCTTCAAGAAATGTCAGTTTCCAGGGTTCACTTTGCTGGAAGAAGTTATTTTTTCCGAGTGAAGCAAGCAATTGTACAGAAGTACCCGGCGCGGAACTCAACACAGCCGTACGTATCCAACGATCGTTGCCATACCTGGCGGCAACCTTTGCCAGGGCGTCGGTTACTTTGGGTCCGGAGAAGGCGCCGGCGCTAAGTGTAGCCTGCAACACTACTTGCAGGGAAGAATCACCCGTGCGTTGCAACACTAACGGCAACAGCTCAGGATAACGCTCAGCGAGGATCAGTCCGTGCTTGCGAACGCCGGGATGCGGATCGTTCACCGCGCGACTGACCAGCGGGGCGGTGAGCGCATTCAATCCTTCAAGGACATACAACGCGTGAAGTCGAACGCGGGCATCTTCATTTTTTTCAAGTAGCGCTGACACAGCCGGAACGACAGATTGGTCCTGGCGCTCAAGCAGCAGGCGTTGCGCCTGAAGTCGCCACCAGCGATTCGGGTGGGCGAGCAGTTGTACGTATTCGGCAGGAGGCATATCACGTAATCTGGGAACCTGTGATTGTTTTGTGGACGGAGTATTGGGACGTATCCTGTAGATCCGCCCGTGCTCACTGCCGTAAAGGAAATCCATATCCTCCTTCAGATCTTCCGGAATGGAGAGTGGCGTTTCAATGTGTTGCCTGTACATATCCACAACATAAAGGAATCCATCGGGGCCAACCGTAAAGCCTGAAGGTCTGAACCATGAATCCTTCGATGCAAGGAATTCCTTCTTCCGTTCTGCTTCGTCGCGTTTAGCGATCATTACTGGGCTGTCGGAAGAAGGCACGAGAACATCCCTGTGCACGAGGTTTCCGGCGACATCACCTGTAAAAATATTCCCGTAATACTCTGATGGAAATGCATCTCCATCGTAAATAGTACCACCGGACGAGCCTGTGAAATGATCTTCTGCGTATTCGACACGATCGAGGTTTTGTTCCTTGTACTGCTCCTGGCGCCGTTTTGTGCGCTCGGCGCGCCAGAAGGGCGGCGGTGTTAATTGAAACATCTCGAGGTCGTGATCGGATACATTAATCAATGGGCTCGGCGCGGGTGTTGATGAGGTCCGGTGAAGGTATCTCCAGGGTATGACTACCTGACGGATGTGCAATGTGTTTTGAGTAATGAACCGGTTACCCCAGTCATCCATCGTTTGTCCGAACTGCGCCGCGCCCGACTCAAGCTCAAACTCGTTTCTGTCAAGCCGGAACCGGAAATCTGCGCCGCTCATGTTCAAGGGAGCCGCATCGGGCTTTCGCTGAAAGGTGACGTTACCGGCCTGCCCATTGTTTGCTGCATAGATCCAGTTATCAACTCCGAACCGGAGACTTGTGATCTGGGCTTCCGAGTTGTTCTCAAAAAAACCCGAGAACAGAATTTCTTTTTCATCAGCACGAAGATCTCCGTCAGTATCTTTGAGGTAGTAAATATGCGGCGCCGCAGTAACGATCAAGCCACCTTTCCAGGGTAGCATGCTGGTGGCCTCAAGAATTGAATCGGCGAAGATAACATTCTTATCGATCCGGCCGTCCCCGTCTGTATCCTGCAACACGCGAATGCGCCCTGCTCCTTTTCCGTTCTCAGGCATGAAAGGATAATCGGGCATTTCCGCCACGAAGGCATTGCCCTGTTCATCAAAAACCATTTCAACGGGGTCCATAACATGAGGCTCCGCCGCAAAGATCTCGACGCTGAAGCCGTCGCGAAGTTCAAAATTCTCCAGGGCTTCTTCAGGTGTGAGGGGACCGGGATACTTTTCTTTCTCGCACGAACTCAGGATCAAGAGGCAAACGAAGAAAGCGGTTTTCAAAAGATGTGTCATAATAATATGATAGTCGTATTGCAGTTTAGGGTTAGATCAGCATTGAAGTTGGGATTGAATTTTCACGAGGTCCTGGATGACTCTGCCGTTATATTCGTAACGAGCAAGCATATAAACCTCGCCGGCGTCAGAAACGGCGATTGAGTTCACATACGTCGGTCTTGTTCCATCTGCATAAAAGATTGCGCCATGATCGCGGTACCGGCGCGTGGGCAAATGATATGTTATCAGATGTAAGTTCTCGATTCCTCTGGCCGCACCCTTCGCGATCTTACTCTCACCGTTCACGCGCTGTCCATTCACATAGACGGGACCGCCCGTGAGGTAATAAATAGTTTCGTTGTCCGGGCCCAACGCGAAGCCCAGGTATCCATAGCTAAACTGGTCAAACATTCCACTGCGTTTCGAGGGTTCCGACGTAATCCGGTCGACGATCTCAACGGTCCGGCGCCTTGGATCAAACCGGAATAAATAGCCTGAGTTGCCATGTACGCCATAGGCCACTTCTTCGGTCGGGTGCCAGAGGATCTTTCGCCAGTTATACGCCATATTACCCGGAGAAGTCGTGTCGTATTGACCGAAGTAATCCAGTCTTAAATTGACTCCTTCCAGTTTCTCAATGGCTTTGGCGCTTGCATCGTAGACATAGATATCGCCTTCCGCGGTGGAATAATATACATGTCCTGTTTTCGGATCTACAAACATCGACCGGCACAGCACGCGATAATCTTTTCCGGGAATACCTCCTTCGCCATTGCTGGAGATCAAGCCCAGGTTCAGCAGTTTGTTCGCCTCGACGTCATAGTGGAAGAAGTTTCCGTAGGGCCATGTGATGCCGTAGAGCTGTCCTCTGTCAACATCCATCGCCATCGTCAGGATGCCTTCTCCATTCGGAACTTTGGCCAGGTCCTTGAATTCACCGCTGGCAAGGTCATATGAAATAATATGCCCTCCCGGGTATACATCATAATTATCGCGCGGGTTCTCGGGCAATCTTTCCATGCCGTCGATCATCTCATATACACCGATGTGCGTTCCAAAAAACAGCTTGCCACCGCGCTCCATGAAATCGACGTGGCTTTTTCCCTGCGGTATGGCTCGCCTGGCTTTCTCACCGCAGATCTCTGTGAGATCTCCGAGGTACCTGATGCTGTCCGTCACCGGATCGTGGGAAAACATCTGACCGCCCTTTTCGATGGAATCGGAAGACAGTACATAGTAGATCTTTCCATCGCTTGCAGGCGACAAGGCGTTGTAGGTATCGTGCGCAAGCTCAAAACCGGAGAAATAATGCTTTGCGGCTAGCGTGCGTAAAGTCTGGAGTTTCAGAGGGTCTTTCAATTTGTAATCAGTATCCATCGAGTCAGTTTGTATTTAAATTCCTAGTCGTTCCTGGAGACGCCGGCGTCTTCCGCGAGCCTTACCATTTCATACAGAATAATTGTTTCAATTTCGGGAGCCCAGGTTGCGGGCAGGCCGTAAACCATTTGTGAAGATTCACCCTCGTATCCGCCCTCGCGCAGGATCGTGGCGGTTGGAATATATGCCATCACATCGTTTGAGTAGCCCAGTACAAAAGCCTCCTGACCAAAGATCCTCTTAAGTTCAATAGCATAATCAACAACCAGTTCTCCGCCGAGGCTGAAAATGGCCTGATCGCCGAGCTTCCAAACCTGCAACGGAAAAGGATAGCTTGAGGGAATTTTCTCCCCGCGTTCGGCTGTCTCAGCCATTCGTTTTGCCCAGCGCTGCTGGTAACCGGTTAGCTCGCGGGCCATCTTTGCAAATTCATCTTTCGAGGGCTGGCGTGAGAAGGAAAGATTGACTTCCTTATACCGGGTCGATAACGCGGGGCCTATTGGGCGCATCTCTTCCTGCAATACGCGGTCTACCGCCGCGGCCAATGTGCGTCCGTATTGTTGCGCAAGCGGTACGGAACTTCTCGGAAGGGGGTTCTGGTCCGCTCCCGCGCCCTGAAAGAACATTGCTGTCACTCCGGGGTGCATTTTCTCAACCTCGATCTGTGCGAACCCGGCATAATCTCCGGACCACTTATAATCCCTTAGCACCGTATTGTGGCACGCATATCCAAAGGCGACCGCTATCAGCTTTCCAGCCTCATCCTGAACTTTAATAACAGGGACAGCATAATCGTTCGGACCATTCAGGTCTGTCCGCGATGTTAAAGTAGATGCTTCGTTATTGCGACGGTTGATCTGAAATCGCGCGACGCCGTTTGCCGATGAAATACTCGCGGGCTTCAGCGCCTGCAACGCATCCCCTACCAGCTTCACGATCTTCTCTTCGAGCTCCGCGGTATAGTCGCTTACTTTCTTCATCTCTTTTTCGCCCATCGGATAGATGTCCAGCAACGCTCCACCAAGAACGGGAGCCGAGTGTGTGTGCGAACTATTGAGCAGGACCTGCGCCTTGCTGAGCTTGTGTTTCGTGGCTATGCGTGCGCGGATCCGGTCCGAGAGTGTTTTTGGAAACCCGAGCAGATCCGTTGTCACCAGCACTGCGCGATTGCCCGCCGCGTCTTCAATTGCCAGAGCCTTCGCCCAGAGGTCGTGCAGGGTTCCATCGGACTCGTGATCCCGAACGGCAAACCCCGCCATCCACATCGGATACCCGGGCGTGATCACTACGCGTGACACACCCGCCTTCCACGTCTGTGTCCTCGTCTGACCATAACCCTGCGAGGAAGGAATCAGCGTCAGCACAGCAACGCATACTACTAATAACCCGTGTGGCATACGTTTCATCCTTTGGCCTGTTGTTTGATCCTGGAAGCGTTCTTCCGGATCTTGTTTATGGCGTCGGCGATGATCTCCATATCAGCCTTGTCACCTAATAAAATATTCTGGGTGAACCATACGGCCTCGTTACAGAGCTCGTCATTCTCGGGACATTGGTTATCCGCATAATATTTCTTGCTGTCGAGCATTTCTTTCGGATACATCTTTTTGAAATTTTTCGTCTGAAATGCATTGGCGAGATACGGCATTGTATTCAAGGGAGTGTACCCACTGGAACATGGAACGCCTTCGGCTTGTAAGGCCTTAAGGAATGTCGCCCGCGGAAGACCGGCAAACGATTCTTTCTTGTATCTGAACGGGAACAGGTGGAACGCGGCCCTGGTAACATTATCGTAAAGACGATATGGAACAATGCCGGGGATCTCCTGAAGCATCGACCGCAGGTGTTTTGCATTCTCACTGCGTGTAACTGTCTGCTCTTCCAGGCGGGTAAGTTGCGCGAGCCCAATGGCGGCCTGAAATTCTGTCAGGCGCAACTTTGTTCCCAGGCGGATCGTGCCCGCACCGACTTCTCCCACGACAGTCCCATAGGGATTGCCATAACTATGGTATGAAAAACATCTGTCCATGAAGCTGTCATCGTCACTGACGATGGCTCCGCCTTCCCCCATCGTAATATTCTTGGAATTCTGGAAACTGTAACATCCTGCATTGCCGATGGTCCCTACCTTTTTGTTGTTGACTTCCGCAAGCCAGGCCTGACATGCATCTTCGATGACAAGGAGATTGTGTTTTTTGGCGATCTTCATAATGCGATCCATATCCGCAGGAAGTCCTGCAATGTGCACTGGAAGGATGGCGCGCGTGCGCGCAGTTATCTTCGCTTCAATTTTATCTGCATCCATCTGGAAGGTCTCCGGATCCGTGTCGACAAAAACAGGCATTGCACCGTTCTGCAGAACCGCCTGAATGGTAGCAATGAAAGTATAAGGAGGTACGAGCACTTCATCGCCGCCACCGATGTCAAAATTCGCAAGCGCGCAAATCAATGCGTTCGTGCCGTTTACGACGGACAAGCACCGTCTGGCGCCCATCGTTTCAGCCCATTTTGATTCGAACTCAGTAACCACTCCGGCGCGCGACCACACGCCGCTTCTGAGAACTTCAAGGACTCGTTTCTCATCCGTCTCCGGATTCCATATTGGCCATTTTTGCCAATCCCTGGTCGATAGCGGTTTGCCTCCGAGAATAGCGGGTTTATCAGCGTCAAATGTTCCTGCAAACAAAGGGGTTGCTGTCATACCCATTCCCAGCGTAAGACCTGCACCTGCCAGCGAATTCACCTTGATGAATTCACG